>NZ_JARXHW010000150.1:0-1214 GCF_031127805.1 Thalassobacterium maritimum
CCCGAATGGCACGGACTTAAGGGCATAATACGAGTAAAAAAAGTCAACCAAAAAGCTTACGTAAAGGCCGTTGGTATGTATTGTTCTTGGATGCGAAACCTTGAACGATTTCTACCCGGATTTAACCATGTTTTATGCGGCAAACCACCAAAGACGACCTTTACGCAGTTCCAAGAAAAGCTGCATAAGTTGAGGGGGTCAACGCTTTCTGAACTATCCCATATATTTGAAGGTTTGATCCCGCTCGACAAGCTCTGCTCTAGAGCGAACGGGGCGCATAGCCGAACTCGGATTTATTCCCATAGCGTGAGTTTCTTTGGGTTCCTTCATCAAGTGCTTTCGCCTGGGATGCCTTGCCGTGAAGTTGTGCGTAAAGTGCAGAGCTTTTGCAGCGAGAAGAAGCTGCCCTTGCCCGATTCCGACAACGCGGCCTACTGTCGAGCCAGAGGAAAGCTGGACGATGAAGTTCTGGAGACGATCCACACGCATGTGAGCGAGAAGGTGCAACAACGTGTATTAGCGGACCAGCGTTGGAAAGGTCGCGATGTGAAGGTCATTGATGGGACAGGAATCACTCTACCGGACACGCCTGAAAACCAAGAGGAGTTCCCGCAACCGGCCCGCCAGCTTCCTGGTTGCGGGTTCCCTGTGATGAAGGTGGTGGCTTGCTTTTGTTTGGCTAGTGGCGCGTTGCTTAAATGGGTCGAGACCGAACTCAAGCGCCACGAAAGTCGCATTCTCGTGAAATTCATCGAGTTCTTCCGCCCGGGGGATGTCGTCCTGACCGACCGAGGCTTTAGCTCTTACGGGAACCTGGCTGCTTTGTCGGCGAAAGGCGTGGATGCGGTCATGCGTGTTCATCAGGCGCGGAAGCTGGACTATCGCAAGGGCAAGGCACTTGGGCCGCTGGATCGCTTAGTCGAATGGGTCAAGCCGCAGCGCCCAAAAGGCTGGGATGAAGATCATTGGGCGAGCTTGCCAGCAGTTATGACGCTGCGCATCGTGCGCATACGCATTGAGGTGAAAGGGTTCCGCGTTCGTCAATACGATCTAGTGACGACGCTTTTGGATGCCTCGGATTACACCGTGGATGATTTAGCCGAACTCTACTTTAGACGCTGGGCAGTCGAGTTGTTCTTTCGTCACATCAAAACCACGATGGGCATGGAAATGCTCCGATGCAAAACCCCGAAAATGGTGCGCAAGGAGCTGCG
>NZ_JARXHW010000151.1:0-1212 GCF_031127805.1 Thalassobacterium maritimum
AGAACGAAAAGAGCAGTTAGATAGAATTGAATCGAAGCTTGATCAGATGAAAAATTGAAGATCACAAAGCAAATGAGCCCCATGACAAGCATCCACACTCTCCCCAATCCAAAGCCCAAGCTAGGTCTATCCAGTAGACACAGACAACCCATTTAACCCGCCCGTAAAACTCTAAAAAACAACTGGACGACTCAGCCCACAGGCTGGTGTCTGGTCTCCACGATATGAGAATTCATCTTACTAATTTCTGTTACGATCCTGTGGAGCATGTAATTAGAACCAAGGGAAGAAAGGAATTTACCCGCCCAACCATCATATTCAGCGGATGCTTGTTTGCTCTAATTCTAATTTTAGCCCCCTTTTTCGAAATAGAATGGTATTTTGCATTCTTAGGACTATTGCCATTGCTCGGATTACTTAGACCACTGAGGACTAAAGTGCTTTTCTCAAAAGAAGGTGAAGTAGTCCGCTTTTTTGAAATTGGCAGAACTGTTGAGTTGAACCCAAAGAAGGAACTTCACTGCCAAAGCACTGTGAAGCACGGCGATTCCTACTTCACTAACATTTTCTATGGTGGTGCTTCAGACAGGGTTTCATTGATTGAATCCACTGATTTTATTGCCGAAGAAGATTTCAAAAAAATGTTTGGCTTCCTCTTCGAAGAGTTAAACTACACATTCATAGAAAAACCAAAGAATTAAATCATATCCAGTCGCTGGTATCAATTCCGTTACGGCTCCGCCTTCACTACATGATACAGCTCTACGATCAGGGAAAGAAATTGAAAACAGGAAATCCTCGCAGACGTATTTTTTAACCGCTTATTTACGCTAATGAACGCTTATCCAACCCGACGCTAAGAACGAAAAATGAAACCTCATCATAAGCGTAAATTAGTGAAAATAAGCGGTCTCTCCCGACAAGGTCGGGACTGGAAAAGCAGCCGTGTCCTGCGAAGCTTAGAAGCGAAGCGGGAAGCATGAGTGCAGTTGAGCGGTCTGGGCATCCGACACATTCGAGTCCTGATCCAGTCGGCACAGACAACCCATTTATCCCGCCCGTAAAACTCTAAAAATCAACAGGACGACTGAGCCCACAGGCTGGGTGTCTGGTCTCCACGTTAGCTAAATAATGAAAAAACAAATCCTAATTCTCCTATCAGCGATCGCCTTCCATTCTTCCTCTATTGCAACGACTCTGTTGCAAGACGAT
>NZ_JARXHW010000152.1:0-1208 GCF_031127805.1 Thalassobacterium maritimum
CGAAATGCTTCTGGTCATTGCGAGCGAGAAGGTTCCCTTGCGAGAGAATCGTAGCGAACCTAGAGCACTAAAGAAAAGGCCCAAACCTTTCCAAAAGTTGATGTGCCATCGATCAAAATTTAAGGTCTCAAAATCCAGAAAAAACAAAGGTAAAGCGAAGAAGAAAAACGTCGATAAAGCCGCTTAAGTCCGTGCCATTCGGGTCATGTCATTACCTTTATGGTCGAGTGCGGTGCAGCACCGTAGGGGTTGCTGGGGAATTAGTGATAATAGAAGGGCGATTCATCATTAATATGGCAGCTTGCCGCGTCTGAGTGTAACGGTCGAGTGTTTTTGTTTGGGGCAGAGAACGGGGTCAGGGCAGAAAACGGGGTCAAACGCAAAATTTAACGATCTGGATGGTTAGACTTTGCTGAATTCATCCGGGCGCTTTAGTAATCGAGCACCCTTGTGAGTAGTTCCGGCACATGATTCTGGGCAAGATCCCAGAGGGCAGCGTCATCGATCGTATCATAGCCATGCGCCACCAGATTTCGAAAGCCGATAATCTTTCTGTATTCGGGGATGTGTTGGCTCAGGTTTGCTTCGTCGAGACGTTCTAGGCGGACGAGGGCTTCACCGATGATTTCGAATTCTCGTTCTAGGCCTAATTGTAGCAATCGGTCTTCGAGTAAGGCTTCGAAGGTTTTACCAGAACAGAAGCCTTGAATTTCTTCACAGGCAATACGGATGTCGATCAATAGCTTGTTGATGCTATGCGGCATAGACGAGTTGCTTTGTTCGGTTAATTTCTTCTTCGAAATGTGGATTTCTGAATGGTCGATTGACGATGATGTCCACAGGTCTTTGCAGGAGCGTTTCCATCTTGGCTTTGAAGTCCATTAGTTGCTCGAATGCACCCTCATAGCCATTGCGGTCAAACTCAACTAAGAGATCCACATCACTGGACTCATTGAAGTCTCCAGATGCGAAAGAGCCGAAAATATGCAGTCGCTTGACGTGAAAGTTTTTGCAGGCTTCTTGCACTTCAGAGTTCTGGGTGAGGTCGAACATAGCTACCAAGTATTTGTCGGAGATGGCAATTCGTCAAGGGCTGAAAAACGGGTCATGTCAGAATGGCACTGACTTAAGCAGCTTTATCGAGAATATCAGCAAGTGTGGATGCGTGTAAAACGTAGGGCTGTCACTTGTGACACGCCGCATGGAAT
>NZ_JARXHW010000153.1:0-1205 GCF_031127805.1 Thalassobacterium maritimum
CACGGACTTAAGCGGCATAATTGAGTATAAAAGCTCAAATAAAAAGCTGACGTAAAGGCCGTTGGCAGGTAGCGTTTTTGTATGCAAAAACTAGAACGCTTCTTACCCGGATTCAACCATGTTTTATGTGGCAAACCACCTAAGACGGCCTTTACGCAATATCGAGAAAAACTGCTCAAATTACGGCAGTCAACGCTTTCCGAATTATCTTCAATTTTCGAAGGTTTAATCCCACTTGATAAGCTCTCGCCCAATGCTCGCGGGGCGCATAGTCGCACCCGGGTTTACTCTCGAAGCGTGAGTTTCTTTGGGTTCCTGCATCAAGTGCTCTCGCCCGGCATGCCTTGCCGAGAAGTGGTGCGTAAGGTGCAGAGTTTTTGCAGTGAGAAGAACCTGCCGTTGCCCGATTCCGACAAAGCGGCCTACTGCCGTGCCAGAGGCAAACTGGATGATAAGCTCCTCGATAAGATTCACACGCATATAAGCGAGAAGGTTCAGCAGCGTGTCATGCAGAACCAGCGCTGGAAAGATCGTGACGTAAAAGTGATCGACGGGACAGGCATCACTTTGCCGGATACAGTTGAAAATCAAAAAGAGTTCCCGCAACCCAGCCGTCAATTACCAGGTTGTGGATTCCCTGTGATGAAAGTGGTCGCTTGCTTTTGCTTAGCCAGTGGAGCTTTGCTCAAATGGGTTGAAACTGAACTCAAACGTCATGAAAGCCGAATCATCGTTAAGTTCATTGAACACTTCCGCCCAGGCGATGTCGTCTTGACGGACCGTGGGTTCAGCTCCTACGGGAACCTGGCTGCCTTATGGATCAAGGGCGTGGATGCGGTCATGCGAGTGCATCAGGCACGTAAGCTGGATTACCGAAAAGGAAAGGTGCTCGGGCCGATGGATCGTCTCGTTCAATGGGAAAAACCAGCATGCCCGAAAGGATGGGATGTGGATCATTGGGCAAGCTTACCTGCGACTATGATGCTACGTATTGTGCGTATTCGAATTGAAGTCAAAGGCTTCCGAGTGCGTCAGTATGATCTAGTCACTACACTGCTAGAGGAGCAGATTTACAGCGCCGATGATTTGGCCGAACTCTATTTTAGACGGTGGGCAGTCGAGTTGTTCTTTCGTCACATCAAAACCACGATGGGCATGGAAATGCTCCGATGCAAAACCCCGAAAATGGTGCGCAAGGAGCTGCG
>NZ_JARXHW010000154.1:0-1193 GCF_031127805.1 Thalassobacterium maritimum
CACAGGCTATCCCAGCACCCCTCAGACTCGCCAGTCCCTGCGGGAACCAGGCGAGATAGTCAATGCGAGTTTACCCGTCAGTTTTGCGACAATCAGTTGCACGATTGACCTCGCAGGCTCGCATCGACTACTCTTCACGATCGATAAAAGAAAAATGAAAATTAGAAAACTATCCATCTCCCAGTTAATCCGCATCGGTTTCTTTGCGGGTATTGGAGCAGCAATACCAATCACGATCATCAGCTATATCCCCATGGTTTTTATCGACGACTTCATGATGATGGACTTCGAAGATGAATTCGCGGAATATGAGGATGACTACATCGAATTCAGCCCTACTGAGTCCAAGCTAGAAGCAACGATTGAAAAGAATAATAAAACAGAGAATGGCTGGGTATTCTTGGGCACCCTGAAAAATTCGGGAGAGCACGACTGGGAATCCGCTACTGTCCAAATAGAATTATTCGACGAAGAAGGAAATTTCATGGATGAGTCCGATGGATACATCCAAGGAGCGATTACTCCGGGAACAACCCACAATTTCAAGGTGACCTTTCACGCCTGTGATGAAGAAAAAGAAATTGCATTCGATGACTACAAGATTGCAGTCACTGGAGCCTACTAAACCAATGGATCGATCCAGTCGCACCTATCAACTCCTTTCGCGCTGCGCGCTTCAGTCGCGATAGTGCTCTACGTTCAGTAATAAAATGAAAAGAAATCGTCAGCACTACTATTTCACGGCAATCATATGCATGGTGGTGCTGTCATTCGCCCAACTCTTTCTAAACTTAAACGATGGCTGGAAGGAGCAAGGAATCACAGAGATTCAAGAGAAGGTTGCCCAAGTCGAAAGTAAGATTAAAGAACTCAGCCCTCAAGAAGCACAGGTAAGCGTAAACCAGTTAAACGAAGAATTAAGTTCTCTGCGGAATAGAGAAAAAATCTATGATACCTTTATCGCCATGGCTGGTATTTTGATGATGCCATGTGCACTAGGGGTCATCTACTTTCGCCCGAGACTGAACCAGACGAGCTAGTCAATGCGAGATCACCCGCCCTATTTTCGAGAACCATTTGCACGATTGACCCCGTAGGCTCGCATCGACTACTCTCCACGTTGTGCGCCAAGCTAAGGGTGCGCCATCTTGCTGGGTGAAAGTCCCAGCCATATAAAGAATAACCCAACAGTA
>NZ_JARXHW010000155.1:0-1187 GCF_031127805.1 Thalassobacterium maritimum
ATCAGAGCGGAATCCACCTGACCAAGGGCGGCAGCATATCCAGACGCACCTATCAACTCATTTCGCGCTCCAGGCTTCGCTCTTCGAGCTACGCCCGGCAAGCCGCGCTACACTCGTGATAGTGCTCCACGATCTACAAAAATGAAACAACTCATAATCTACACCCTATTTGCCATTATCACGCCAATTATGGCATCTGATCTTAATTTTGAGACAAGAAACGAATTCGCCTACATTGAATACGAAATCGGAGGCGAAGGTATTGAAGAGGTCTGTATTTTTAAGTTTTCGGAAATTGATACTATAACCTCAATTTCAGAAAAGGATGGTAATGGAGGCCTGTTTCACACGGTAACGATCACCCTCAAATCAATTGCTGGTGTAGATCAGCGCAGGCAAATAAAAATACACAAAATCAGAAAGAATCATAGGGACGAACTCTTTAGTCATTTGATAGGACATTCTACGGATGAACAGTAGATCCAGTCGCACCTATCAACTCCTTTCGCGCTCCGCGCTTCACTCGCGATAGTGCTCTACGATCTGAGAAATAAAAATGAATCATCCGATATTAGGAAAAATCAATTCGCTCCAAAGCGATTCGGGAAGTTTTGAAGCGATAATCTCATACGAGGGAAAGGAAATTCCTGTTCAGCTAGAAATCGACGATAGAACGCTCGACGAGACTATCGAACTCGCTGCGAACCTTATAGGAGAACTAAAAAAGTTTGATGACCAATCTAAGAGTATCATCGTTAAAGACCTGCTCGAAACATATAATGATAATTGGCGCTCGTATGATGAAAAGCAGTCTGATGGCTCGTTTGAGACAGTTACCAACCCTGAACTATTACAGGACGAATTTAAGGATTACTTCACTCTTTCCGAAATAACTGTAACTGGTAACGAAGGCATTGATATTTGGTATGAAGATACAGGTTTATTCATGGGACACGGTATCTTTGTTCAATCCCTCGACGGACTAGATTTCAGCGAAGCGGAAGCCCAACTCTTCGGATAGATATGAAATCCAGATCCAGTCGCACCTATCAACTCCTTTCGCGCTCCGCGCTTCAGTCGCGATAGTGCTCTACGATCTACAGAAATGAAAAGCATTACAGGAGCGCTACTCATTGTCGCATCATCGATTTTCTATTTAGCGAGAATCAATGCCCAGCCAATAAATT
>NZ_JARXHW010000156.1:0-1183 GCF_031127805.1 Thalassobacterium maritimum
CAGACTGCGTAGCACGTCGATCAGTCTGGCTGCGGTCCCGCACGGCAGGTGGTGTGAGAGGTGGCGTCCCGTGCGGCGTCACCTACTCGATTTATGCCTTTTTAGTGTAATTCTTGTCAAACTCTCTAATGATGTTCGGGTTGTAAAACCTCTTAATACTGCTCTTTGGATTTGTTGGGTCTAGGAGTCTCTCTAGGCAGTATCGCTTGTCATCTTCAAGTGCTTTTCTGATTCTGTGGTATTTAGGATTCTGAAGGAAATCTATGTAACGATTCTTGAGGTATGCACATAGGTTTCCGTAGTCCCATGGGTATTTATCCATTACGTCCTCTTCACTTAATTGAATCGGGACCGCATTTGGGCTATTTGAAATTCTAACTTCTGCACCTGTCGTTGATTTTTTTCTAATCCTAAAGTCCACTTCAAGTGACAGTGAGTAGTCGCTTGCTGGGTCTTCTGTCGTCGACTCTTGGAGTGAGTCAATGTATTGAAGCGTTTTTCTTTCTTCGCTGTTTAATGAGACGCATTCTGCGGTATGAAAATCTCGGACGAAAGCCAAAGGCATAATGAAAAAATTATATATGCTGAGGTCTGCAGCAAACCACCGTTTACTCAATGCTGCATAGTTTTTCAGTGAAGCTGCACCAATTTCCATTACTTTCTTTTTTAAGTCTAAATCCTTATTGAAGAAGTGAATGCTGTTATCTCGAATTTCAACCAATGCTTCTAAATTACTTCGAACTCGCGTGTCGATTGAGTCGCCGTATTTAGAGCTGAGCAGGTCATATGATTTAAACAATCCGACGGTGATTACATTGCCTGATCGGTTTCTTTTTCTGTATAGTTTTGTTGAGAGTTCGCCATTTGAATTCTTCCTTCTTTCATATTCAAAAATTGAGCTAATCCGATTTCGTTCAAGTTGAACGATTCTGGCTTTTAGAAGCAACTCCCATGAGTTAACTAGCAGCACTGAGAAGGTTTCTTCGCGGTATGCAAAATGGGGCTTATTGTAAACTTCGATTGCTGAAAGGCCACTCGCTATCGACTTGTCAAATAGTGCTCTTGATCGAGATTTCATTTAATTCTGCATAACTTAAAGTGTTGTAGGCTGGAAGCTCCGCTTTCTGCTTACAACCTGTTGGACTAAGCCGTGCGGGTGTGCTTTACGGGGTAAGGGGATTGT
>NZ_JARXHW010000157.1:0-1140 GCF_031127805.1 Thalassobacterium maritimum
TTATACCATTTCGAAAAAATATTGACCTACATAGTGCTTAGAGTATTTTGACTGAATGCGACGTCGACGACTAGGCGAACCAGCAGATCGCCAAAAAGTTAAAGTTCTGCTCAAAGAGAATAATCCGGGTTGGAAACAGACTCGTCTAGTAGCTTTGAAGATGGGTTTTAACGGCGAGAACAGCAATGCGTTCATCGCCGAGAGCTTGGGAGTTAGCGAACCTAGTGTGAAGCGTTGGTTTGCGAGGTTTCGCGAAGGAGGGATCGAAGCTGTGCTTGAGCGTAAGTGCAGCCCCGGTCGTCCCAGCAATTTGAATGAAGAGGTCGAGGCCTATTTGATGAAAGGCCTCGAGAAAGCCCGCTGGAATACCGCTGGCCAAGCTCGCGATGAACTGGAGAAGCACTTCGAACAACGTTTCAAATACAAAACGGTTTGGGTTTGGTTAAAAAAATGCGCGGGGGTGCTTCGAGTTCCCCGCCCCGTGCATGAGAAAAGGGACTCGGCCAAGGCAGAGGCGTTTAAACGTAACTTCTTGGGGATTCTTAAGCAGCTTCCTGTCACAGGCAAGAAGCCGGTCAAAATCTGGTTTGCGGACGAAAGTCGCTACGGTCTACTTCCAAACCATCGGCGAGTCTGGACACTCAAAGGGCTGCGCCCGCACAAGCTTTGGCAAAGCAAATACGACTGGAGCTATTGCTACGGGGCGCTTGATCCGGTCGAAGGCAAAACTGTATTCCTTCAGACCCCGAGTGTGAATATGCAGTGGACGAAGGCCTTCCTTGAACAAATCAAAGCACAATATCCCGAGCATGAGCACATTGTTGTTTGGGACGGGGCTGGCTTTCACCCTAAAGATTCTTCGCACGAAATGATACCAGAGGGCATCCAAATCGTGACACTACCACCTTACAGTCCTGAGCTGAACCCCATTGAGAAACTCTGGGATTTGATACAGGATCACACAGCAAATAAGCTGTGGCCCACAATTCAGCGACTGGATAAAGTCGTTGGACTGCACTTGCAGGACTGGTGGGAGCAACCACTCAAAGTCATAAGCTTGTTTGGCAACGGATGGATACGCGCTTCAGCAAACGCTACCTGAGGTCACTATAGGATCAAACATTTTTAGAAATGGTATTA
>NZ_JARXHW010000158.1:0-1136 GCF_031127805.1 Thalassobacterium maritimum
ATACCTTTTAACATAAATATTGCGCATTCTAATAAAGTGGTCATGTTCATTGCATGGCAAACCGCAAACTAGGAACTCAAGCCGATCGCCAGCGCGTGCGTTCGTTGATAAAGAAGGAGAAGGATGGTTGGCGCAAAGAGCGCCTGATCGCCTTAAAGCTGGGCTTTGACCCGGCACGTCGTTTGGACGATATCGCAGAGACAGTGGGACGTGATCGCTCCACGGTGCAGCGTTGGTTCAAGCGCTTTAAAGAAGAAGGCTTTGATGGAGTGCTGGAGCGCGACTACAGCGAAGGCCGTCCGAGCACCTGTGATGAAGAAGTCTGGACTTACCTTAAGGATGGGCTGACAGCCGAGCGCTGGAACACCCTGGTTGAAGCCAGGGAAGAACTGGAGCGCCACTTCGAACGCCGTTTTCACTATCAAAACGTCTGGCGCTGGGTAAAAAAATGCACGGGGGTACTTCGGGTTCCCCGCCCCGTGCATGAGAAGAGGGACCCGGCCAGAGCAGAGGCGTTTAAGCGCCACTTTTTGGGCATCCTTAAAAACCTGCCTGTGAGTGGGAAAAAGCCAGTAAAGGTTTGGTTTGCTGATGAGAGCCGATACGGCTTACTCCCCAATCTAAGGAGACTGTGGACGAATAAGGGCCAGCGCCCCCACAAGCGCTGGAAGAGCGAATACAAATGGAGCTACTGTTATGGGGCCATTGATGCGGTTGAGGGCAAGACAGTGTTCCTGCAAACACCAACGGTGAGTCTGGACTGGACCGAGGCGTTCTTGCTTCAAATCAAAAAACAGTATCCCGACCATGAGCATATCGTAGTTTGGGACGGAGCCGGCTTCCATCCCAAGGATAGCTTCCACGAGCAGGTTCCCGCAGGTATCCACGTCGTGTTGCTGCCACCCTACAGCCCGGAACTCAATCCAATCGAAAAACTTTGGGACCTGATCCAGGATCATACCTCAAATAAACTATGGCCGAACATCGAAAGACTCGATCAGGTCGTCGCACTTCACCTGAAGGACTGGTGGGAAGACCCGGGCCGTGTCATACGCCTATTTGGTAATGGGTGGATTCGCGCTTCAGTAAACGCTACTTGAGGTCACTCCATGCGCATTAATTATGAGAATCGGTAT
>NZ_JARXHW010000159.1:0-1130 GCF_031127805.1 Thalassobacterium maritimum
AGCCTGGAGCGCGAAATGAGTTGATAGGTGCGTCTGGATATGCTGCCGCCCTTGGTCAGGTGGATTCCGCTCTGATCTATCGGCTTCATTCTATTTTTTTAGGGTGAGGGCTCGAATGTGAACCACTCATTTAATTTTCCTAAATTCTCTTTTATTTGACGTTAGCGCAAGGGTGAAGTGATTCAAATATGATTCATTTCATCTTCTGCATATCGGTGAGCATGAGCGATGGCGCGATAGCGACATTGCTCAGTGCGACTGGTTCTGGTTTTAGTGTTCATTCGGAATCCAATAGTAGTAAAGATCGTTACTGATCTTCTCATATCCTACTGACTGATCAGATTCTAAAACCATTCCTTTTTTCTTTGGAATCATAAAGCCTGATTCATGGCTTACAAACTTATATCTGATTATGACTATACCACTATAGGAATGCTTAACTATAACTGGTTCAAACTTTATGAATGAATTGGGCCATTCGTTTTCTGGAATGTCAGCCTGTTCGGTATACTTGCTCAATAGAACTCTCGCATCTGCAACAATTTGATTCTGCTCTTCTTCGGTGAGTTCAGGGATTCGGTTTCGATTACAGCCGACAAGCGTAAGAACGCTTAGTAGTAGAATGCTAATTTTCTTCATTTCATTTCCAGAACGTGGAGAGGACTCATAGATGAGCGCCAGCGAAATCTATTGAGTCACTCGTCTGGATCTGCCCTTGGGGGTTAAATTCGCTCCCAGAGCCATCGAACTGACTGTTGGGTTCTTGTAGAAATGTTTGGTTCATTGGTGTCATAGTAGAATACGACTAATGATGTCGTTCGGATCAAGCCTGCTTCATTCCAAATCTGGATTCCCTTCGAATTCAAAACGTCTATGTCGGGCTTTCCAGCCGCTTTAATTATCACAGAAGAATCCATTCCTTCTTTTATTTCATTCCAGCTGCTAGGCATTCTAGTCCTGAAGAGGTCTAAGCCAATCCCGACACAAAGCATGAAAGCAATAACTGTGATGATTCGTTTCATGTTTTCCGCAGATCGTGAAGCACTATCGCGACTGTAGCGCGGAGCGCGAAAGGAGTTGATAGATGCGTCTGGATCTCATTTTCGGTTAAAGGGCTTCAGTTGGATTCC
>NZ_JARXHW010000015.1:0-94659 GCF_031127805.1 Thalassobacterium maritimum
TGTCTGTCGTTTGCGTCGCGCTGGGAGACAGGCGAGGGCGCCTGTCTTACGTAAGACAGACACTCTTGTCTGTCGTTTGCGTCGTGCTGGGAGACCGGCGAGGGCGCCTGTCTTACACAAAAAAGCCCTGCCGTGGATGCGGCAGGGCTTTGCTTCAAAAGTGTCGAAAGGACTGCGACTACTTGAGTGTGCCGGCGTAGATCGCGTTGTCACCCAATTCTTCTTCGATGCGAAGTAGTTGGTTGTATTTCGCGATACGGTCGGAGCGGCTCATGGAACCAGTCTTGATTTGGCCCGCGTTGGTCGCAACTGCGATGTCAGCGATGGTGACGTCTTCGGTTTCGCCCGAACGGTGAGAGATTACGGAGTTGTAGCCGTTGACCTTGCCGAGCTCGATGGCTTCGAGGGTTTCAGTCAGTGTGCCGATTTGATTAACCTTCACCAAGATCGAGTTGGCAACGCCAAGATCGATGCCCTTTTGCAGGAATTTCACGTTGGTGACGAAAAGGTCGTCACCAACAAGTTGGACTTTGTCGCCGATTGCGTCGGTGAGTGCCTTCCAGCCGTCCCAGTCGTTTTCGTCACAGCCGTCTTCGATCGAATCGATGGGGTATTTCTCGGTGAGCTCCTTTAAGTAAGCAGCTTGCTCTTCGGAGTTGCGCTTTGCGCCGCCTTCACCTTCAAACTTGGTGTAGTCATACACGCCACCTTCAAAGAATTCAGATGAGGCACAGTCGAGTGCGAATGTGATGTCGCTGCCGACCTTGTAGCCAGCGGCTTCAACTGCCTTGCTCAATGTGTCGAGTGCATCTTCAGTGCCTTCGAACTTAGGAGCGAAACCACCTTCGTCGCCGACAGCTGTGCTGAGGCCACGGTCGTGGAGCACCTTCTTGAGGCTGTGGAAACACTCAGCACCCATGCGGATGGCTTCGCTGAAAGTGGCTGCGCCGATTGGGCGAATCATGAACTCTTGGAATGCGATCGGTGCGTCGGAGTGTGAGCCGCCGTTGATGACGTTCATCATCGGCACAGGCAATACCTTGGCATTGGGGCCACCGATGTACTTGTAAAGTGGAAGTCCGAGCGCGTCCGCTGCGGCGTGTGCGACTGCAAGCGAGACACCGAGCATGGCATTGGCGCCAAGCTTGCCCTTGTTGGCTGTGCCATCGAGCTCGAGCATTGCCTTGTCGATTGTGATTTGATCACAAGCATCCAGGCCTACGAGCTCTGGGGCGATTACATTGTCGACGTTGTCGACTGCTTTCAGAACGCCCTTGCCGAGGTAGCGAGCCTTGTCGCCATCGCGAAGCTCGACCGCTTCGTGTTCACCGGTGCTGGCTCCGGATGGAACTGCGGCGCGGCCGATGATGCCTGACTCGAGTTCGACGTCGACTTCGACAGTTGGGTTGCCACGAGAATCGATGATTTCGCGGGCGCGGATATCTGTAATGATAGTGCTCATAGTAAAAGCGATATGGTTTCTATGTGAGATGAAATTGTTGCCTTCACCTGCGTGCGCAGTCGAATAATTGGACAACAAGCTTGTTGTTTTGCAGCTCATGCTCAGGCTGTCAATGATTCGTGGATAAGTAATCTTTATGATTTAGGAGAAGCAAACTTATTGATAAGTGCAGCTAATTCTAATTTGTTGATGGATTAGTCTTTGCGCGCCCAGAGTGCACTCTCAATTTTTCAAATTTGTTATGAATCGTATTCTCTTTTTATGTATGGGCAATATTTGCCGGTCGCCTGCGGGGCATTGTGTTTTGCAGCATTTAGTGGATGAGGCCGGGCTGTCGGATGTCTTCGAGATTGAATCGGCTGGCACCACTGGCTTTCATGTGGGCGCGTCGCCGGATGCGCGCATGCAGCAGGTTATGCGTGAGCGGGGTATTCCAGTGATCGGGCACTCACGTCAGTTGCAAGCGGCAGATCTTGAGTATTACGATCTGATTTTGGCTATGGATCAGGATAATCTGGAGGGTGCGCGCCGTCTGGATCCGGGTGGTGAGTATTGGCATCGGATCAAGTTGTTCTGCGAATACTGTACAGAGCACGATGTGCGCGAGGTGCCCGACCCCTATTATGGGGGCGATCGTGGGTTTGAGTATGTGATGGATCTGATTGAGGACGGCTGCCGGAATTTGCTCAAAGCGTTGCGATAGCGCAGGAGCTGGTGGCGGTGGCATCCTGTGCCACAGTCGTCGGGTAGATATTGTGTGCTCTATTGCTAAAGTGATCTAGCCTTGCGAGTGATGGATTGAATAGTGAATGGCGGTGAGTCGTATGACCACCACCAGTAAGCTGGTTAATAGGAGTGAGGAGAGCTCGTTTAAATTGGCGTAGTCGAAGCAGAGCAGGGCCAAGCCACCGATTAGGCAGGCGGTTGCGTAGATCTCTTTGCGTAATACCAGGGGGACTTCGTTGCGTAACACATCGCGCAACAGCCCACCAAAGGTGGCACTGACCACGCCAATCGCCAGTGCCGCCCATCCGGGCAGGCCATAGGCTTGAGCGATACGCATGCCTGTGACTAAAAAGATTCCCAGCCCCAGTGCGTCCAATACCGAGATGATGCGAGTAATCTTCTGCCAGCTATTAATGCCATGCAGAGCTACCAGCACCGCACAGATAGCTAAGATGAAATAGACGGGATCTTTTAGGAAAATGGGCGGTAGGTCGCCTAGCATGACACTGCGCAGCAGGCCGCCGCCCGTGCCAGTGACCAGTGCAATGATGAACATGCCGAACCAGTCCATCTCTTGTTGACGACCTGCAATCGCCCCGGATACGCAAAAGACAAAAGTTCCCGCGTAGTCCCAGCATTCTAACAATCCTGGTAGTTGCATGTGCTTCGTGTATCGGGGCGCAATCGCGCTGGGGCTGTTGATGGTGGGCTCAAGATCGCTGCAGGTAAATTATTAAGCAGCCATACGCTCGGAGGATTTTTACAGAAGTCAATGTGCGCTTTTCTAATTTTTGATAGTACGCTCTCACCTGCGTTGGTCCTTCTCAACAAGTTTTGGCTCAGAGGATGCTCTGGTACTTATTCTTGCATTTAGGAGTGTTTATACTAGGAGTGCTGGGTATTTACCCTAATTTTTAACGGATTGATTCACGCATTTTAATTTAGAAAAAACATGAGAGCATACATGCATATACTGTTTGTGTGCCTATTGCTGCCAGCTTGGCTCAATGGGGCATTACTGCCTGGCGATTTTGGAGTGGTGCGCATTTCTAAAGACAAGGTCACAATTTTGGCACTGCAGGCCATTGCCGCGAATGAGTCGATCAAGCTCAGTGATCAATCTTGGAAGTATGGTGCATTTTCGGGTAACGGCAGCGGAGGAACGCATACCCTGACGCGTCCCTTGGAGGCGGGGGACTTGTACGAAATCGACTTGTCGGCTCTAGGCATTTTATTTGAATGGGGCGATACGCTCCATTTTTATCAAGAGAGCGCGGCTCCTAATAGGCCTAAGGTGCGTCACTTGTTTGTGGTGGAGGCGAACCCAGCGGGGCTGCGCTGGTTGGATACGCCGCTTGGGCTGGAGCCTGATTTGACTCACATTTTGATTCGTGAAATTAGTGGCTATACTGGGGATATCAACCAGGTCTATAATAGCGGCTTACTCGACATTGTTAATTTGAATTTGACGCCCTATCAGTGGCTGCAGGCATTGGGCAATTATCGTGCTTGGATACATGTGGATCAAGAGCTCGAACTTTCTTTGCTGCAACTCTTGGGCCTCGAATTTCTTGTTTTGCCTAGTCCTGGGGTGATTGAGTTTATGTCAGATGCCTACCACCTAGGTGAGAATGATGGGAAGATTACCGTTCCTGTGAGACGCCTATATGGTAATGCGGGCACTGCCAGTGTGGAAGTTGAAAGTACGAATGTCGTCGAGCCTCTCAATACATGGGAAAATCAAGCAGCAGAGGAGTTCTACGCAGATTTAACTGGGATCGCTTATTCGCCTGCAGCGGGATATGCGATTGCCGTGAGCCCCGATACAGGTAAACTTTTAAAGGGCACTTCTTCGGGCTGGCTCGCGATGGATACTAACGGGGAGCCGCAAACGAACTTAGAGTTGAGTGATGTCGTATATGATGGGACGGGCTTTTGGGCATGTTCCAAGCAGGGGCGGATTTATAAATCGGAAACTGGCCTCGATTGGTCGTTGAAATATGCACCTTCGGGCACCGCGCCGAGCCTCACGCGTATCGTCTACCTGCCAGCGGCGGCCGCTCAGGGGCTGCCCGCACTGCTTGCACTCGGCGAGGACGGCCAAATTTTGTATGAAAATTCCAGCGATACGTGGCAGCCATCTTCTTCTGGGCTGAGCGATGTCGGCCTGTTTTCGGTTACTTTTGATGGGCAAAATTACGTCGCGGTCGGGGCCGGTGGCAACATTCTGACCACTCGAGACCTGGCAAAGAAGTGGGAGAGCCATAGTAGCCCGACAGCTTTCGATCTGTATGCAGTTTACTTTTCACCTGCGAGTCTGGGGGGCGGGTATTATGTTGTGGGGCAATTTGGTACCATGCTTTACTGCGACAATCTAGTCGCTGGCTTTGAGAAGATTGAATCTGGCACTTCGCAGACTCTTTTTTCGATGCAAAGCGTTCAGTTAGAGGTCGACTCCAGCACGGGTGAAACCGTAAGCTATCTCGTCGCGTGTGGGGCAGCGGGCACGGTCACGGCGGCTGAAAGTGGCGGCAGCTTTACGCTGCGTCGTTCGATCCATCGTGCTTCTGCCCTCTATTCCATTCTTCCGATCGTATCGGGTTCGGGGCAGGCAGCAGAGGCACTGATCGCCATCGGTGAATATGGGGCCATCGTGAGTTTGAGCACCTTCAGTCAGGCGCTTTCGGGGGGGGAGGATCAGCTCCGATTGAACAATGAGCCTACATCTAAGCTGTCCTGGGCCGCGGGCGAAAGCTCTGAGAAATACGTCGAAGTGAGTGCTGGCACGGTTGATCGGTTTCGTCAGCGCACGGATCTGCTGCTCAAGCGTCCGATTGGCGGGGGAAACTATCGACTCGGCAAGCAACGCACCCAAGTCAATCTGATGCGTGCGAGCGATTCTTCGGTGGCATTGGCTCCCAATTTTGGACCCTTGCTTTATATGGTCGATACGCGGGTCGAAATCAATAGTAAGGAGCAGTGGGAGTTTAAGTTCAGGCTCGGCAACACCTCGCAACAGGCCACGGGCCGACTGTTTTTACGTTTTGAAGATACCAATTTGCCAGATTGGGAAATCCCCTCGAGTTTATTACCCGGCGATGGTGAGGGCATGGCTGCTTTGAGTGTGAGTGCAGACATCGTCAAGGTGCTGTCGCAACCAGTGGAGAGCGTCAGCCTCTACGAAGAATTCAGGCAAGGAGAGTCGGTGCTTAAATACAAGAAAATCGTGAACAGCCTGTGGGCGGATCCGGACTGGTCGCCCAATGGTATTTTCCCGCGCTCGCTCGGCATTTATCTGCTCGACGATGGTAGTTTGTTGGATCCTGGTATTCCTGGCATTTCAGAGGCACTCGATCTGACTAGTGGTGTGGTCGATGATGTGATTGACATCATCGGCGGCATTCTGGGAGGGCTGTTCAATGTGCAGAGCCTCGCGAGATCGAGTTCGGTCGCTGAGGAGAGTCGGCCAGCATCGACTCAGTCCTTTGCCGCATATTCTTCCATGAGTTCTTATTCCACGACGAGTCGTGGCAGTTCCGGCGGCTCTACATTTAGCGACGGGGTGCCGACCCCATCGCGTGAGGCCAGTGGCGACCCACAGTTGATCTTGACCGATACCGATACCCAAGGGCCGACTGGTATGGAGTTACGTGCGACGTTCCCCTTCTTTTTAGAGGGCGATTTTTATAATACTGGCACCGGGCTCAACGAAGTCTATACCATGAATGTGGTGGACTGGTCGGTCTCCGAAGATGCGGCGCCAGCGGATGGACTAAGCATCGATGCGGACGGCAACTTCGAGGCAAGCCCCAATCCCTCACTGAGCTATCCGCGAGAGATTTCGATCGATTCCAGCACCACTGAAGGGGCTCCCGTCGATGACAAGGGCGAGCCCATTGAATTTACAGACAGTCAGACCGTGACGCTGAGCTACGCTGCCAGCGACCTGAGCTACGCCGACTGGGTCTTGCTTCACTCTTCTTTAAGCGGGGACGATGCCTTGGGCGATGCTGACCCTGATGACGATGGTCTGCGCAATCTGCTTGAGTTTGCCCTCGGCCTCGACCCCGAGACTCCTGACCTCAGTTCCGTCTTGACGCTTACGCACGATGCGGCCAGCTCCATTTCGAACTTCGAGCTGACGATCCCCCTCGATCGTAAAGAGTTGATTTACACACTGGAGACGACGAGCAATCTATCTACCATTCCAGTTGAATGGACGGCGCAATCTTTGACGCTCTCTGCAGTGGACGGCAGCACGGAGACCTGGGCGGCTCGCATTCGCAGTTCGGGACAAATATTCGGTCGACTCTCAATCCAGGAAGTAGCACCGTAAAGGGTCCACCTGCTTCTTGCCGCCTGTAGCTGACACTCATGTTCTCACGAATCGCCCGATACTTTGCGCAACCGAAGCGTAATTGGCAGTGGTTGATTCAGGTGCCGCTTGGCTTTTTGTTTGTGCTATTGATCGGTATCGCTTGCACGCAATGGGCGCCCGCCAGTTATTTTGAGCGTAAAAGCCATGACTTGTTTCATGTTCTTGAGTGGTTTGACGAAGATCACCCGAAATTCCCTATCGAGGATTTCTTAATCATTTACGTCGATGATCTCTCGCAGAAGGAGTTACAACAACCCTGGGACCGGCCTTGGGACCGTCATCTGCATGCGGAATTACTGCGTAAGATCCGCCTGGATGGGCCGCAGCTGGTGTTTTATGATATGGTCTTTGATATGCCCAGCTCCGATGCCGAGGCAGACGCGCAGTTCGAGGCCGAGATTGCCGCCTGTGGCAAAGTCGTGCTGGGCGCTAGTAATCAGCGCTATTATTTCCCCGGTAATGAGGAGCCTGCCGAGCAGCTCTTTGTGCCTTACGCTCCTTTTCGACAGGCGGCTGCCGCATGGGGTGTTGTGCAAAAACACCATGACTACGCGGATAACGGTCTGCGTTGGATGCACCGTGTGCATGACGACGATCGCTTTCAGCCTGCCTTTTGGAACGCTACTCAACTGATCGCCCCCGATGTGATTGCGGCTGCGGGGCCGGTGGAGCAACCGCGCTGGGTGCGCTTTTTCGGTCCCTCTTCGACGATTCCCAATATGAGTTTCTACACCGCGCTGTTGGACGAGCGAATCAGCTTCAAAAATAAGCTGGTATTCATCGGTGCTCGACATTCGGTGGCGATGCCCGGGGCGGGGCGCGATGTCTATCGCTCTCCTTATTTCAGAGATCCTGAAGGTGAAATGACGGGCGTGGAGATGCAAGCCACCATGGTGCGTAACATGCTCACCGGATCTTGGCTTGATTGGGCAGATTTGAAGACTCTCTGGGCCATTGTGTTGATGAGCACCTTGTTACTGACGTTAATCGTGAATGCATTCGGTGCCCGGCTTTCGTTACTTGGTTGCGCCTTTTTTGTGTTTTCGAGTGCGATTTGTTCGATTTGGTGGATTCACGCGTCCGGAACCTTTTTTGCCTGGCTAGTGCCTGTTCTTGTGCAAGCGCCGGTTGCTTTTGCATACTCCGCGATCTGTAATTATTGCTTCCTTGAGCGCAAGCGGAATCGCTTGAAACGTATTTTTGCCTCGTATCTGTCGCCAGTCATGGTCGAGCGTATCGCAGATGCCGAGGAGGAGCCGCAACTTGGCGGAGAAGTGGCGAATATCACACCCTTTTTTAGTGACGTGGCCAACTACTCGAAATTCGCCGAGTTGTTGTCGCCTATGGATCTGACGCAGCTTATGAACGAGTATCTGAGCGCGATGACCGATGTGTTACAAGACGAGGGCGGCACGCTTGATAAATATGTCGGCGATGCGATTGTCGCTATCTTTGGGGCACCCTTACACAGTGCGGACCACGCTTATAAGGCATGCTGCTCCGCCATTCGGATGCAGCAAGTTCAAGAAAAATTGCGTCAGCGATGGTCGCAGCAGCAGGGACGCTGGCCAGAGTCCGTATGCCAGATGCACACCCGAATCGGCCTGAATACGGGTAACGCGGTCGTCGGCAATATGGGCTCCACGATTCGTTTCAACTACAGTATGAGTGGTGATGCGGTCAATCTGGCCGCACGTTGCGAATCTAGCGCCAAGCACTTCGGTATTTATACGATGGTCACGGAGGGCACCCGTGCGGCTGCCAGTTCGGTTGAGAACCATGGTTTGGCCTTTCGGCGTATTAACTGCTGCACTGTGATTGGCCGCAAAGAGCCCGTCATGCTCTACGAACTGATGGGGTTCGAAGCTGATTTGTCGGAGCGTGAGCATCTCTGTCGCGAATACTATGAGCGGGCCTTGGTTGCCTTTGTGCGTCGTGATTGGGCGCAGGCGATTGAATTACTCAATCAATCGATCCCACTGGAACGCTTCCAGCCTGGCCACAATACAAACATGCTGACCACCCCGAGCCTGGTGTTGAAGCAGACCTGCGAACATTACATCTATCATGCTCCCCCGGCGAACTGGGACGGAGTTTACAACCTACGATCCAAGTGAGAATTTATTGTATCCACCACATACTGACCTACCTCTTTTGCAGCCTGCTTTGGGCGAGTGCCAGCTTACATGGGGAGGAGTCGATTGAGCTGATCAGTGTCGAGAACCTGGTGGAGGTCAGCCGCAGTCATGCCCAGGCGTGGACTGCTGTGGAATCGGGCACCTTACTGGCGGATGGCGACCGGGTGCGCACGGGGGAATACAGCCGCGCAGCGCTGCGCTATCCCTCCGGTCATATCATTCGTTTGAACGAATTCTCTACGATCCGATTATCTCAGACCTCGACTTTCGAGGGAGCTAAGAAAACCGCTCTCGAGCTTAAAAAGGGAGCCTTGTATTTTTTCAGTCGTCAGCCTGAAAGTGAGTCCGATATCAAGACCGCAGCAGTCAATGCCGCCATTCGTGGCACCGAATTTGAGATCCGTGTGAATGACGACCAGAGCACAGAGCTTTCGATGTTCGAGGGACGGGTCGATCTTTCTAATGCGGTAGGCAGCCTTGCTTTGAGCCCAGGAGAGCGCGCCCGAACGCAAGTCGGACAGGCGCCGGTCAGGCTGCCTATGATTGATGCCAGTCGCTATATGCAGTGGTATCTCTACTACCCCGGCGTGCTGGATACGCGGGGGCTCGACTTGGATGTGAGCTATAATAGCTCCGTAGCCGCATACCAAGTGGGCGACTTGTTAACTGCGCTGGAGAGCCTTCCGCGAGCTGCGGGGGCTTTGGCTACGGCAGACACCCAAGTTTACCGAGCTGCAGTTATACTGGCTGTGGGCCAAGTGGAGCAGGCGGCCCAGTCTTTGCGGGGCAGTTCCCAAGCGCAATCGGCCGCGTTGCTGGAGTTGATCGATGCCGTCAAAGGGGACCCACAGACGGTCGCATCATTGGCGCCAGCTCAAACTGCTAGCGACTGGTTGGTTCGCTCCTATAGCTTACAGGCAGTGGGGGATCTCGCAGGCGCCCGCGCCGCTGCCCAGCAGGCGACTCAACTTAATCCAGAGTTTGGATACGCTTGGGCTCGCTTAGCGCGCCTAGACTTCGGCTTTGGCGATACAGACGCTATGCACGGCGCACTGGAGCAGGCAAAGCAATATAACCCCTCGAACCCAGAGGTTTTCGTGCTTGAGGGCTTCAGGCTGGCTGCTGAGGGCCAAGCCGCTCAAGCCGAAGCTCAGTTTTTGCAGGCGCTCGGGCTCGCTGCAAATTATTCAGATGCATGGTTGGGATTGGCCTTGGTCCGCTTCAATCAAGGGCGCGAGTCGGCCGCGTTGCAGGATATGTTGACAGCGGTAGCACTTCAGCCCAATCGATCCTTACTACGCAGCTATCTTGCCAAGGTCTTTGCTGAGAGCCATCAAATTTCGATCCCCTGGCTGCGCCCGCAGGCCGACGATTTCGTGGAGAAAGCGCTGCAAGAACTGGAACTCGCCAAGGAACTCGACCCAGGCGATCCGACTCCTTGGCTCTACGCCGCGCTGATAAAACGCGACAATCTGCGCTACAATGAGGCCGTGCGTGATTTACAAAGCTCGATCGATCAGAACAACAATCGCGGCTTATTTCGCTCGCAGTCTTTGCTCGATCAAGATCTCGCGGTGCGCCGCTCTAATTTGGCTGATATTTATCAACAGGCCGGCTTGCCCACGCAAGCGCTGGCCGAAGCGGGCAAGGCCGTGCAGGCCGACTACACTAATTTTGCCGCTCACGACTTTCTGGCACGCGTCTATCGCGAAAGCTTCGACGCCACCCGCATCAATCAGCGCAACGACACAGCCTTGAACAATGAATTCTTCCTGCGTAATGCGTTGGCTCCTGTGGGCGCGGGCATCGCCTCGCAACGAGTTTCGAATCAGGAATATAGCTCCTTGTTGAATCAGATGGGTTACAACGGCACTGTCGAAGGCTCGTTCGACTCACGCGGGCGCTATGCGGTCGGCACTTTTCTAGCGTATCAAGGCAGTCGTATCGAACTCGCGCTGGAATTATACCAGGAGGAATGGGACCCTATCTATTATAACGACGACCTGGAAACGCGTTCCGCTTTAGTGCACTTTAAATACGAGCCCACCTCCAAGGATCGTTTTTATAGCTTGCTCATTTTTAACGATAGCGAGCAAGGGGACTTGAGCGCGGGACCCGATCCCGATGCGCTTAACCGCTCCGTGCGCCCTTATTCTGTGGTGGGAGACCATGTCGTCTTTACGCCGAGCACGAGTGGAGCCCATCCCGTCAATGACAGCTACGGCCGCGACCCTGAGTTTCGTGTAGAGCAAGCTCAAGAGCCGCTGTTCTTTAATACCTATACACGCCAGTGGAATGATCAGAACCTCTCGCTCTTCCTGTATGGTTGGACCGATACCAACAGTCGCGATTCCGACCCCTTGCTTTCGCTGGGTGTCACGAACCTGAGCGGTAGCCCCAGTCAGCAAAAAATCTACGACGCGTCCTACCAAAATGAGCAAAGCTTTGAATTGCACAGCTTCGAAGCGCAGCACGTCTGGCAAGGGGAGCAGAGTCAGCTGATCGTAGGCGCGCGCCTGCAAGTCGGGGAGTTGGAAGACGACATGCGTATGCGTGCCGCGATCAATAGCAACATTCCGGCGGCACAATTATACAATCTAGTGCCTTACGCGATCGACAGCGATGGCACGCGTGGTAGCAGCGAAGACTTTGAGCGGATCGCCCTCTATAGCCAGTTTGGTTATGCTTTGTCCGATCAGTTGACCGTGGTGGCGGGCTTGAAGTATGACAGTATCGAGTATCCAGATGGCCTACAGTCCCTCGCTCGGAGCCCGCAGTCGCAATCTGAATCGCAACTTTCACCTCAGCTCGGCTTTATTTGGCAACTATCACCCGAGTGGCTGCTGCGCGGAGCCTATGCGCGTTCAATGAGCGGCTATCGTATCGAAGACCTATTGCGCCTTGAGCCGTCCAATATCGGTGGTCTCACCACGGCTTACACTTCGATCGCTCCCAGCCAGATTACTTCCGGATGGGCGGGCGGGACCATCGACACCCTCACGTTCGCGCTCAATGGCCAACTGGCAGAAGATACCTACCTTTCCTTAGACTGGAGTTACGGGCGATTTAATGCCGAGCGCATAGTTGGGCGATTTACGGAGACTATTTTGGGCACTTACGCCAATGATCCGGGCGAACTCAGCATCGGTGAAATGCAGCAATCCCTCGACTACGATGAGATGAGCTTCACTGCGCGGATCGATCATTTACTGAGCCGTCGCGCCAGCGTGGGCGCTAGTTTTAGCTGGCAATATGCAGAGATCGACGAGCAGCTGGAGGGCGATTTGGGCGTGAGCCGCACCTCGCCTTATCTCGACGACAGTCGTGCGAGCTTATACACGGGGGCACTCTATGCACGGTACCAAAATACGAACGGCTGGTTTGCGGGCGCCGATCTGCAATACTGGGTGCAGCAGAGTCACTCCCTCGTGCCAGAGATCACAGATAGCTATGTGCCCAATATTAATTTGAGTATTGGCTATCGCTTACAGCAGCAACGCGGCGAGATTACATTTAGCATACTCAATCTTAGCGATGAAGAATATGAGTTGAACCCGGTCAATAATTACAGCGAGCCTCCCCATGAGCGAAGTTTCGTTGTTCAAACACGTTTTAGCTTTTAGGTGCATTCAGCTGCTGGCGCGTACTCGGTCGATATTTAATCTGTGACTTGCCAGCGTCTCCATCTATCTATCCAACTGCTCGTATGTCTAAAATACGCCAAATTGACTATAGTACGCCACGCACACTCGTCTCTTATAGTGGCAAGCGCACTGTTCGTATGACCGGGCGGGAGACTCGTTATCAGTTTTCCGGCGTTCTTGTCGCCGGAGAAGAGGACGAGTTTGCCAAGATCGGTGATGAGCGCAAAGACTGGCAAAAGAGCGCCTTTCCCTTGCCTTGGACCGATTCTCCCGATGTTGTGGAGCCGGAATCGTAATATTTATCTTGCTCTGCGCTTGACACTCGCTCAGCTAACACCTTTTTTCTTCGCTTTTCCCAATTTCCGGCTGTCTCGCCGAACTCTATCTTTACACTTTAATATTATGGCACTTAAAATCCGTCTCCAACGTCATGGCGCAAGCCACCGCCCTTTCTACCGCATGGTTGTCACCGAAGCTTTGGCTCGTCGTGATGGTCGTTTCGTCGAAGTTCTCGGCACTTACGAGCCACAGGCTAAGCGCCCAGAGGATGAGCTGAGTGTCAAGCTTGACCGCGTAGACTACTGGAAGTCTGTCGGTGCCAAGCCAACAGATACAGCTGCGAGCCTCATCCGTAAGGCACGTCGCGAAGCACCTGCTGAAGCAGAGACTGCTGAAGCGTAGTCATTTTTTTTGTAACTCGCCCATCTTGGCTCACTTCGCCTTGGCTGCTTGCGAAATTCGTAAGAGGCCACACTTGAGGCCAGTTTTCTGATGCATCACGAGTTCGACATTTTAACCCTCTTCCCAGAAATGGTAGAGGGTTTTTTTGCGTCCAGTATGTTAGGGCGCGGTCAGCGCAACGGTTTGATTGACATTCGCACGCACCAATTGCGCGATTGGACCACCGATAAACATAATAAGACCGACGAATTACCTTACGGTGGTGGAGCCGGAATGGTCATGAAGCCCGAGCCGATCTTTGCGGCGGTCGAGCAATTGCGTCAGCCTGCCAGTAAAGTCGTCTATATGGCGCCGGACGGTGTGCCGCTGACGAGCCAACTCGCGCGCGAGCTAGTGCAAGAGCCCCACCTTATTATACTGAGTGGGCACTACGAGGGCGTCGATCAGCGGGTGCGCGACGAGCTGGTAGATCTCGAAGTGAGCATCGGTGACTATGTGCTGACAAATGGCACTTTGGCCGCCGCCGTCATGATTGACTGCGTGAGTCGATTTATTCCCGGATTTTTAGGTGACGAAAAATCCTTGACGGAGGAATCTTTCATGAGCACTTTGCTCGGCTTTCCTCAATATACGCGTCCGGCGGACTTCCGTGGGTTGCGTGTTCCAGAGGTTCTCCTCTCTGGAGATCATGCGGCGATTGCGAAATGGCGGCACGAGCAACAGATTGAAAAAACGCGGCGCTTACGCCCCGACCTTTTAGACAAATAACTTTTATACAACAAACCGGAGTATTCCCATGAGCCAAGCAATCCTCGAAGACATCACAAAAGATCAACTTACCGACGACCGCGCCGACTTTAAAGTAGGCGATGGCGTTCGCGTTCACCTCAAGGTTAAAGAAGGTGATAAAACACGTATCCAGATTTTTGCTGGTATTGTCATCTCTCGCAAGGGTGGCGGCATTCAAGAAGCATTCACAGTGCGTCGCATTGCATCGGGTGTGGGCGTCGAGAAGGTATTCCCTGTGCACAGCCCCACAATCGAAAAGATCGAAATCGATCGTGAGTCTGTGACTATGCGTGCACGTATGTATTACATGCGCGACCGTATCGGTAAGGCTGCCAACTTGGTTAAAGAAAAACGCCTGGTTGAAGCCGGCCGATAATAGAGCCCCACATTTATTTTGAGGCCGCCCTGCGAGGGGCGGCCTTTTTTTATGATTGTGCGGCTAATTGGCTTTCACAATCTGGATTGGGAATTTATACCACCAGCCCCCATGCAATCGGACGAAGACCTTCAAACGACGCTTTCTAAATGGCCATTCATCATCGGCGATGTAATGCTGGTCGTTATCGCGCTAGCGATTGCGATCCTTGGTGATTGGCAATTGACCAATATGCAGGTCGCCTCCTGCGTGATTTCCGTGGCGCTGGGTTGTTGCCTCTTTGTGCTGCCCTATATTTTAGAGTATCAAGTGCGCGTGCGTGAAGAGGTCGAGGATCGCACTGCGGACCTGCGAATTATGCGGCGGCACCTGATTGCAGCTGAAGAGCAATTAGATACATTTGGAGCGCAAATTAAATCTCTGAAACAGGGGCTTGAGGAGCGGGCGCAAGCTAAGCCAGAGCAGTCAGTCTCGAATGAGACGCTGGAAGCGCTGGCAACTTTGAAAGAAATGAAGGCGCAATGGGCGCCCTTAGAAAGTCAGCAGAGCGAGCAGGCGCAGCAACTGGAGGCGCAAGCGCAGCAATTCGACACCTTTACTCAGCAGTTGGACGCTTTGGCGCAGCAAGTCAATGCACTGGTCGAGTCGCAACAGAGTCAGGTCGATGCGATTCAAACACTGAAGTCCGACTTCGAGCTGATTCCCGCACTTCGTTCCGAGCTGGACGCAGTGCGCGCGCAAGTGGCCGCGAGGCCCATTGTGGCCGCCGAGCCAACAACGGGTGAAGAAGCAACAACAGCCGCCGAGCCGACAACGGTGGGGGTGTCGTCGCCAGTAGTCGCCGAACCGACAGCCGATCCAGAAGCAGTCGAACCGACAGCCGAAGAGGCCAGCGGGTCGACGACTGCAGAGCCAACACTCTTTACCGAAGAGTTAACACCAGTTACCGAAGTGCCAGTGGAAGCTGAAGCACTGGCGCCAGTTGAGGAGCCGGAACCTCTTGCTGAGCCAGCAGCCATCGTGGAGCCGCCAACAGCCCCGGCTGAAGCGGCAGCCGCGAGTGCTGAAGAACCAGTGTTTAAGAAAGTGCGCTCGACACGCACGCGTCGCAATTCTGGCTCTGGTATGCTTAAGCGAGCCATGTTTGGTTTGAAACAGGAGAGCGAGTCACAAGCAGTCAGCCGTATAATTCTTTCGAAAGGCAGCCGTTCAGAGCTTCGGCCATCAGCGGAAACAGTTTCCGAAGAGGCCGCGCCTGCTGCAGCCGCCAGCGAAAACCAGTTGCCGGCAGCAGAGTCCGAATCGGAGCCAGAGTCGGAAGAAGTCTTAGCGCCAGAACCAGCAGAACCAGCAGAAGCAGCAGAGGCGCACAGCGCAGAAGCAGCCGTGCGTCCGAAGCCAGAGCTAGAGTTTATGGTGGATGGAGTCCCGCGTCAGGCTAGTAAGGCAGTCGAAAGCACGGTGGTAGCTTCGGTTTTTATCGGGATCGGCAATAAACCATTTATACGTGGCAATGGGCCCGGTTTGAGCTGGGATCGCGGGGTGGAGATGGAGTTTGAGGAAATTGGTAAGTGGTGCTGGATGGCTCCGCTGGAGATTGAGCAGCCGATCGAAATACAAGTCTTTCGCAATGATGAGGACCCCGACACGACGGGAACTTATACCTTGGAGCCAGGCCAAGAGCTGCGCGTATCGCCAGAGTTTTAGGGCTATTTGCAATAGAATCGAAGATTGCCCGTCGGGAATTACTTGCTTTTAATCCACTACATTTATGAGTGATTCGATTGCAGCCGGCCCCATTGATTTTAAAGCGATTCTTGAAGCGGCTCCAGATGCTGTTGTCGTGCATGACTTAAATAATCGCGTATTATTTTGGAATCAGGCGGCTGAAGCGCTCTACGGTTGGACGGCGCAAGAGATTCTAGGCCGCCCCATTTCGCGAGTGTTGTATTTAGACCTTGCTGAGCGTGAAAAGGCGATGGCCGTATTGACGCAAGGGGGCGTCTGGCGGCGCGAGCTTCGGCAGCTTGATCGCAATGGTGATGAGTACCTGGTGCAAGTGCGTCAGCATCTGCAGTGCTGTGTGGATGGCCTGCCGCAGGCGATCGTATCTTTCAACACGGATGTCACAGAGCAGCGCAAGCTGGCGGATGCGCAAGAGCGTGCCCACCACGTGCAGTCCTCTAGTATCTTGGCGGGTGGAGTGGCGCATGAGTTGAATAATGCGCTCGCACCGATTATGTTGTCCTCGGCCATGCTGAAGCGTTCCGTAGAGGGGGAGAAGGCGCAGAGCATGGTCAGCATGATTGAAAAATGTGCGACCAAGGGCGCGACGCTGATTTCCGAATTACTTGCTTTTGAGCGCGGCAAGGGTGGGGGGCGCGATATTATTCGCGGCACTCAGGTGAAGCGTGGCATCTTGCGCGCCTGCGAAGAGCTGCTCGATGAATCCATTGACCTACAAGTCAATGTAAACGAAGAGCTGTGGGAATTTCGCGGGGAGCTGTCTGAAATCTGCGCAGTCTTTCAGCATTTAGTTCAAAATGCACGTGAGGCCATGCCCGACGGAGGCAAGTTGAGCATTGATGTGCAGAATCATCTCTACGATGAGAACTTTGAGAATTTGGCTCCCGAGGCCAAGGCGGGGGCTTACATCAGTTTCGTGGTGAGCGATACCGGCACAGGCATTGCCCCCGAAGCTTTAGCGCATGTGGCGGAACCCTTTTATACCACCAAGCCACCGACACAAGGTTTTGGCTTCGGTCTTTCCAATACCCAGGCGACAGTTAAAGGGCATAAGGGCTTTATGCTGATTGAGAGCCGTAGTGGAGTCGGCACCACAGTGAGTATTTTCATTCCTGCCGATACGGATTCGGTTGTGAAAGTGGAGCCCCTGGAGCCCTACCGCGACCCTAAAAGTGGCGATGGTGAACTCGTGTTGGTCGCTGACGACGAGATGTTTGTGCGCGACACCATTAAGCGAACACTTGAAGATCGCGGCTACCATGTGCTGGCTGCGCAAGATGGCACCGAAGCACTGGCCATTTACGCGAGCCGTCTAAAGGAGATCGACATGGTGGTCACTAATGTGGAAATGCCTTATATGGATGGGCCTGCGCTCTGCCGTGCTTTAAAAAAGTTGAACCCTGATGTGAAGATTCTGGTCTCTAGCGGGCATAAGCAAGCGGAGCGGGTGCAAGCGATTAAGTCCTGCGGGGTGAGCGATTTCTTAGCCAAGCCCTACACTGCCGATAGCCTGGCTGATCGTGTACACGCGATCCTCGCAGATGAGCCGATCGACTCGTGATGGTGGCGTGCTGCTCTCGGGTGGGGCGCGCGATTCTCGCGATTGACGCTATTCCGCGCCAGCGTCGCGCCAGAGCTTTTCTATCAATGCGCTGTCGATGCCATCGCTGGTCACGGCGGTGCCGAGAGCGGTCATTGTGACAAAGCGTAAGCGGCCACTACGATTTTTCTTATCACGTTGCATGGCTGCCATCAGCGCGCTGACGGGGAGGGCTTGGCTCAGGCGTGTCGGTAGTTCGAACTGTTGGATCACGCGCTCGGCGCGTAGGACGTCGCTGTGTGGGATTTGTCCCAGCTCTACTGAAAGTTGCGTGGCCAGGCTGAGCCCGATGGCCACTGCTTCGCCGTGTAAATATTGTCCATACCCGGCTACATTCTCGATCGCATGTGCGAAGGTGTGTCCGAGGTTGAGCAGTGCGCGACCTCCTGCGGCGGCGGTTTCTTTTTCATCATCGGCGACGACTTGTGCTTTGATGGCGCAACAGCGGCGCACGATCGCTGGCAGTTCGGGCGAGTGTGCGTCGAGCCCGTCAAGTGCCACCAGGTCGTTAAAGAGTTCTAAGTCGGCGAGCATGCCGTATTTGATCACTTCGCCCATGCCGGCGGCGAATTCACGTGCGGGTAAGCTTGCTAGCAGTGCGGTGTCGATATACACGGCTTTGGGCTGCCAGAAAGCGCCGACCAGGTTTTTGCCCTCGGGCAGGTTGATGCCTGTTTTGCCGCCCACGGAGCTGTCCACCATCGAGAGTAGGGTGGTCGGGATTTGATAAAAATCGATGCCACGCAAATAGCTTGCTGCCACATACCCGGTCAAATCGCCAATCACGCCGCCCCCGAATGCAAAGAGTGCGCAGTCTCGGTTGGCGGAAGCGCTGGCCAAAAAGCTGAGGCACTGACTGAAAAATTCGACCGACTTGGTCGTCTCACCCGCGGGGAGTGAGAGGATCTCGCTATCCTCAAAGCCCGCCTGTAATAAATAGTCTGGATGGGCATGTAAGACGCGGGCATCGCTGATTACGCGAATACTGCGGCCGGCAGCGCGCAGGGCATCGATGTCGGCTTTGAGTGCTTCGGGCACATGGCTGAAGTGAATCGGATAGCTGCGCTCAGCGAGCTGGACGGTGAGAGTTTGCGTTTGCATGATGAATGTTGTAGGGGCTTCACTGGTGAAGCCCGCATTTGCTTCGGGGCGTGTATTCTCGGCGGTCTTCACTAGTGAAGCCACTACGATTATTCTGTGAGCCCAAAGATCGCGTTGGAGTAATTTTCGGCAGAGAACGGCTGCAGGTCATCAGGCTGTTCGCCTAAGCCTACGAAATAAATCGGCAGTTTGAGTTCGCGGTAGATGCCTACCAGTGCGCCGCCGCGGCTGGTGCCGTCTAGCTTGGTGATGATCAGTCCGGTCAGCGGGAAGCTCTTGTGGAAGACACGTGCTTGTTCGATGGAGTTGGATCCAAGGCTACCGTCCACCACTAGCCAGCTGTGATGCGGGGCGGTGGGCTCGCGCTTTTGGATGACGCGGTGCATCTTTTCCAATTCCTTCATCAGGTTACCCTTGGTGTGTAAGCGACCGGCGGTGTCGAGAATCACAATGTCACGTGAGCGACTTTGGGCGGCCTCCAGTGCATCGTAGGCGACGGCAGCGGAATCCGCTCCATGTTGGCTGGCTACGATGTCGATGTTCAGGCGGTCTGCCCAATGCTTGATTTGCTCGTTGGCTGCAGCGCGAAAGGTGTCGCAAGCACCGAGTAGCATACTGTGGCCCTCATTTTGATAGAGGTGGGCCAGCTTGGCGGAGGTGGTGGTCTTGCCGGAGCCGTTGACGCCGACCAGGCAGATGATCTCTGGCTTGTGTTGGCCGACTTCGACTCGGCCCTCGGCGCCTTTGAGCACCCGGGCGAGCACGGTCGCGCCAATCTTAGCGGCGTCTTCGCCCCTCATTTCTTTGTCGGCTTTGTAGGCCAGCTTGATTTCTTCGATAATTTCTTCGACGGTCTCGTGGCCGAAGTCCGCTGTGTACAGGGCTTCTTCCAGTTCCTCCAACGCGGCATCGTCCAGCTTCCCGGCTGCAAAGATGCCGTTGAATGCTTTCTGGAAGGTGGGCGTTTGGCGCTTGAGGCCGTCTTTGAACTTTTTAAAGAGTCCGCGCATAATTTTGTTTTCGAACTTAGTCGGCCGCGCTGCGAAGCGGACGGTCGATCTTGTTTTTCATTTGATCGAGAATGCCATTGATAAAGCGCTTCGAATCTGGGTTCGAGTAGATCTTACCGAGCTCGATGGCTTCGTTGATACTGACGATCGGTGGAATGTCGCGCCGCTGTAGTAGCTCATATATGGCCAATCGTAGAATGGACAGGTCAACTTTAGCGATCCGGTCAAAAGTCCAATTCGCAGCATGAATCTTGATTTGTTCGTCCACGCGCTCCATGTGCTCGATCACGCCATGGATCAGATCCTCGGCGAAGGCGTAATAGTCGCGCTCATGATCTTGCGTTTCGAGGAAGACGCGTAGCGCATCGTGCAATTGATCGGGGCGGTTCAGTTCCCATTGGTAGAGGAATTGCACCGCACACATGCGATTATCACGGCGTTGTGAGGCGCGTTTGACTGGTTTTACTTCGTCGTCCATTTTTTTGTAAATAATGCCATTTCGAGGGCAGCTTGGGCAAACTCTTTGCCACGGTTGATTTCTTCGCCCGCACGCGCTTGGGCTTGGGCTAAATTGTTGACCACGAGTATGCCATTCAAGACTGGCAGCTGTTGGGCGATGCTGATGTCGAGCAGGGCGGTGGCGGTGCTGTCGCCGATGATCTCGTGGTGATTGGTGTCGCCTGCGATCACCACACCGATGCAGATAATTGCATCAAATTTTGAGTGCTTGGCCAGCGTAGATGCCGCGAAAGGGAGCTCGGCGGCACCGGGCACACGTTCGATCACCGGACGCTCTGCGCCGGAGGCTTCGATTGTAGCGCAGGCGTGCTGCACCAACGAATCCACCAGCGCTTCATTATAGCGCGAGGCAATCACAGCGATCCGTAGGCCGCTGCCGTTTATTTCCTGTATACTGGGTATGTCGAGACTCATAAGGAAGCCCACTAAGAACGCCGATCGTCGAACATACAACGCCGAACTTTGTATCTAATTTAGTGAATTTATACGAATATTCGAGATTGGAAGTTATGAGTTCGATGTTCAACGTTCTTTAAATGTTTACATTGATCAAAGAAGACGGTCAGGCGCGGCGCGGAGTTCTCAAGACTCGGCATGGTGAAATCCAGACTCCCATTTTTATGCCTGTGGGCACTCAAGCCACAGTTAAGGGCATGACGCCTGCGCAGATCGAAGAGGTCGGAGCGCAAATTATCTTGGGCAATACCTACCACCTCAATATCCGCCCGGGCTCGGAGCTGGTGCACGAGATGGGAGGTTTACATTCATTCATGAATTGGAAGAAGCCGATCCTGACAGACAGTGGTGGCTTTCAGGTCTTTAGTCTCTCTAAGCTGCGCAAGATTACCGAAAAGGGCATCGAGTTTCGCTCGCATCTGGATGGCCGTAAACTTTTTCTTGGACCTCAAAATTGCTACGAAATACAAAAAAATCTCGATACGGATATCGCGATGGTACTCGACGAATGTCCGCCTTATCCTTGCGAGCGCGACGAGTGCGAGAGCGCAGTGGCACGCACCATTCGCTGGGCCGGGGAGTTTCTAGAGCATGCCACTAATGATGGCTTTATTGAGTCGGGGCATCATGTCTTCGGTATCATTCAAGGCTCGATTTACGATGACCTGCGCCAGCATTGTGGACAGGCCTTGGCTGAAATGGATTTTCCCGGCTATGCCATCGGGGGTGTCAGTGTGGGCGAGCCAGAGGAGGAAATGATCCGCCAAGTGGCCGCCACGGCGCCGGTGATGCCTAAGGACAAGCCGCGCTATGTGATGGGCGTTGGCACTCCGCCGCAGTTATTGAAGATGGTCGGCCTCGGCATGGATATGTTCGACTGTGTCATGCCCACACGCCTGGCCCGCCATGCGACTGTCTTTACGCCCCATGGCGTGCTGAATCTTAAGAATGAGCGCTTTAAGCACGATCCCAAACCGATCATGGAAGCGGATAACTATACCTGCCAGAATTTCAGTCGCGCCTATTTGCGACACTTAATTATGGCGAAGGAGCTGCTCGCGCATACACTGCTCTCGATTCATAATACGCACTTCTTTCTCGATTTAATGGCCCAGGCACGCGCGCACATCGAAGCGGGCGATTACGCCGCTTGGAGTGCGGCTTGGATCGATCGCTATAACGCCGGCGGAGCATAACCGCTGGTTCGCTCAGATCGCCGTCTCACGCCGTCTCATTGGAGGCTTATAGAGACGGCGATCAAGCGCGTTAGGGGCTAATTTTACCTATTAGTCACTCTAAACTCGTTCGTTCTCGTATTAGATATTCTTTACTCATTGGAGTTCTATCTTTAGGGTTTCTTATCGTGAAAGAAAAAAAGAACCCTTCCTCTGTGAGTATGTTGGATGCGAATGAAGCGGTGGCCTCAGTGGCTTATCGTGCCTCCGAAGTCATTGCGATTTATCCAATTACCCCGTCGACAAGTATGGCCGAAGTCTGTGATGAGTGGTCTTCTGCGAATCGTCCCAATGTCTGGTCGGATGTGCCTGAAGTGGTGCAGCTCCAGTCAGAAGGTGGCGTGGCGGGCGCCATCCACGGCTCGCTGCAGGCGGGCGCCCTGTGCACGACTTTTACGTCCTCGCAGGGCCTGCTGTTGATGATCCCGAATATGTATAAGATCGCGGGTGAGCTCACACCTTTCTGCATGCACGTGGCGGCCCGCGCATTGGCTACCCACGGTCTATCTATTTTCGGGGATCACTCTGATGTGATGGCCTGCCGACAAACGGGTTTTGCGATGCTGGCTTCCAACACTGTGCAAGAGGCGCAGGATATTGCTCTGATCTCGCATGCAGCTACTCTAAAGTGTCGGGTGCCGTTTATGCATTTCTTTGACGGTTTCCGCACGTCGCACGAGATTAACAAGATTGAGTTGTTGGACAATTCTGTTATCGAAGCGATGCTCGATACGGATACCATTTCACGCATCCGTGGAAACAGCCTGTCGCCCGATCATCCAACTATCCGTGGTACGGCTCAGAATCCAGATGTCTTTTTCCAAGCACGCGAAGCTGCTAATCCGTTCTATGATGCCTGTGCGGATGTGGTCGAGGCGGAGATGGATAAATTTGCTGAGTTAACAGGTCGTAAGTATTCGCTTTATGAATACGAGGGGGCCGATGATGCCGAAGAGTTGGTCGTGATTATGGGCTCTGGCGCAGAGACTGCAGTCGAGACTGCTGCCTACTTAAACTCGCAGGGCCGCAAGACTGGGGTGCTGAAGATTCGCCTCTACCGTCCTTTGGATCTCAAGCGTTTAGTTGCCGCGATGCCTAAGAGTGTGCGGCGTATTGCGGTACTCGATCGCTGTAAGGAGTCGGGCGCACTGGGTGAGCCACTCTTAGTCGAAATGATGGCTTGCATCGAAGAGGCGCGCCAAGCTGGCCTGTTACCTGATTCATTCTGCCCCACAGTCATTGGCGGTCGCTACGGCTTGGGCTCGAAGGACTTTACACCTGCCATGGTGAAGGCGATCTTCGATGAGCTCTTGGTCGAGCAACCAAAACGCCGCTTTACAGTCGGCATTGTCGATGATGTCACCGGCCTCTCGCTCACAGTTGAAGAGGATTTCGATCTTGAGAAAAGTGAAGTGATCCGTGCGGTCTTTTTCGGCCTCGGTTCGGATGGCACGGTGGGTGCCAATAAGAACAGTGTGAAGATCATCGGCGAGGGCACGCCTAACTATGCACAGGGCTACTTTGTATATGATTCTAAAAAATCAGGTGCGGTCACTATATCGCACTTACGCTTTGGACCAGAGGTCATTCGCGCTCCCTATCTGATCAAAAATGCCAGCTTCGTAGGTTGTCACCAAGCGCAGTTTTTAGATCAATATGATGTGCTCGAATACGCGGCGCCGAAGGGCGTGTTTCTTTTGAATTCGATTTACCCAGCGGATACGGTCTGGCAGCATCTGCCACGTCCCGTGCAAGAAGCTGTCATTGAGAAAGAACTACAGTTTTATGTGATCGATGCGTATCAAGTCGCGCGCGCCGCAGGTATGGGTGGGCGTATCAACACGATCATGCAGACTTGCTTCTTTGCGATTTCAGGTGTCTTGCCTAAGGATGAAGCGATTGCCAAAATTAAAGAAGCGATCGAAAAGACCTACGGCAAGAAGGGCCCCGAAATTGTGCAGAAGAATTTTGCTGCGGTGGACCAAACCCTGGCCGCGCTACAGCAGGTCGAGGTGCCTAGCGTTGCCAGTTCTACTTTGGAGCTGCCCCCAGTGGTGCCGGCCGAAGCGCCTGACTTTGTGCAACGCGTCACTTCAGTGATGTTGCAAAATAAAGGCGACTCATTGCCCGTTAGTGTCTTTCGCCCGGATGGCGTCTGGGATGTGGGCACCAGCCAATGGGAGAAGCGCAATATTGCACAAGAGATTCCGATCTGGGACCCTGCTGTCTGTATCCAGTGTAATAAGTGTGTCGAAGCCTGCCCACACGCTGCGATTCGTTCCAATTTCTATGATGCGGACGAGCTCGAAAATGCACCTGTGAGCTTTCGCTCCACCGATTTCCGGGCACGCGACTTCCCCGATAAGAAATTTACCATTCAAGTGGCACCGGAAGACTGCACCGGTTGCTCGCTCTGCGTGTCGGTATGTCCTGCCAAAAACAAGACTAATCCGCGCGAGAAGGCGATCAATATGCGCATGCAAAATCCGCTACTCGAAGAGGAGCGCGCCAACTATAACTTCTTTCTCAATCTGTCTAAACCTGACCGCGCGACTCTGAAGGAAGATGTTAAATTCACGCAATTTAAAGAGCCGCTCTTCGAGTTTTCTGGAGCCTGTGCCGGCTGTGGCGAAACGCCTTATTTAAAGATGCTGACACAGATTTGTGGCGACCGCCTATTGATGGCCAATGCCACCGGGTGCTCTTCAATTTACGGTGGCAACTTGCCCACCACGCCTTACACCTGCAACGATGACGGTCGCGGCCCTGCTTGGGCGAATTCGCTCTTTGAGGACAATGCTGAGTTTGGCCTGGGTATGCGTGTTGCGGTCGATAAGCAGGTGGTCATTGCACAAGACTTGCTACGCGGTTTTTCCGCTAGCCTGGATGCCGAGCTGATCGATGCCATCTTGACGGCCGATCAATCCACCGAGGCTGGGATTGCCGATCAACGTGCCCGTGTGGCCGAACTTAAAGCCAAGCTTGAAACGCTGTCGGAGCCTAAGGCCAAGCGCTTGCTCGATGTGGCGGATTATCTGGTCGAGAAATCGGTTTGGATCGTCGGTGGTGATGGTTGGGCCTACGATATTGGTTTCGGTGGTGTGGACCACGTATTGGCTTCCGGTCGCAATATCAATATCATGGTGCTCGACACCGAAGTCTATTCCAACACCGGCGGACAAGCCAGTAAGTCGACGCCGATCGGCGCGATTGCGAAATTTGCAGCTTCCGGTAAGGTGACCGGCAAGAAAGATCTCGGTCTGATTGCGATGAATTATGGTAACGTCTATGTGGCGCGCGTCGCCATCGGTGCCAAGGATACCCAGACTGTCAATGCCATCTATGAAGCGATGCGGCACCCCGGGCCTTCACTCATTATTGCATACAGCCACTGTATAGCGCACGGCTACAATCTCGCCAGTGGATTTGATCAGCAAAAGCTCGCCGTGGACAGCGGTGCATGGCCGCTCTACCGCTACGACCCTGCACGTAATGCGCAGGGAGAGAATCCGCTCAAATTGGATTCGCGTAAGCCGAAGAAGCAGCTCTACGAATTCACCGATAACGAAGCGCGCTTCCGTATGCTTAAGATGAAAGATCCTGTTCGTGCCAAGGAGTTGGGCAAAGCAGCTCAAACCTTCGTCGACGAACGCTTCGAACTCTACGATCGCCTCTCACAGCCTTTTGAAACGGCCGATGAAGATGCAGAATAATTCACGTCGAACCCAACATCCATAGCTATGAACTTAAAAACTAAATACCTCGGCCTCGACCTGAAGCATCCGATCATTGCGGGCGCATCACCGCTGCCAGACGATCTTGATAAAGTCCGTGCCCTTGAGGATCACGGCATCGCTGCCATCACGATGTATTCGCTCTTTGAGGAGCAGATTACACAGAACATGGTCGGCAGCGAAGCTCACCTTGGCAGTTATGAAAATTCCTTTTCCGAGGCGGCTTCATATTTTCCAGAGGTCGATTTATTGGATCGGGGGGTTGAGAATTATCTCGACCAATTGGCCAAGGTCAAAGCCGCTGTCAGTGTGCCTGTGATCGGCTCACTCAATGGGACGCGGGAAGGGGAGTGGGTCAACTATGCCACTTTGATGGAAAGTGCGGGAGCCGATGCCCTGGAGCTGAATCTCTACTTCCTTCCTACTGATGTGGATGAGAGCTCAAGTCAGTTGGAGGATCGTTGTATCCGCATCGTGGAGTCGGTCAAGGCGCGTATCACTGTGCCCTTGGCGGTTAAGCTATCACCCTTCTTCACTGCGCTGCCGCAGTTTGCAAAACGTCTCTCTGGTGCTGGGGCCGATAGTTTGGTCTGTTTCAATCGCTTCTATCAGCCTGATATCAATGCCGACGAGCTGGATATCAAACCGATGTTGGATTTGTCGCACTCGCATGAGCTACGTCTGCGCCTGCGCTGGCTTGCTTTCCTGAGTGGCCGTGTCGATACACAACTCGCGGTTTCCGGCGGTGTGCATACCGGCATTGATGCTGTGAAGGCGCTGATGGCAGGCGCGGATGCGGTGCAGGTTGTTTCCAGCCTCTTAATAAATGGGCCAGAGCAAGTGACTGAAATGCTGGATGAGTTAAGTGACTGGATGCAGGAAAAGGAATACGCCTCACTCGACGAGTTGCGTGGCTGTATGAATTATCTACGCTGTCCGGACCCGGATGCACTGGAGCGTGCCAATTACATGCGCGTGCTCAAGAGCTGGCGCAGCTAGTCAGTCTTCTATACGTTTTACTGGCGGGGCGTGCCACTTTTTTTAGTGAGCGGCCTCGCCAGTTCGTTTAGAAGTCGCATACATACTTGCTTCTATGCCGCTTGAGGCTTTAACAAAGAAGCATGCGAATTCCAATTGAAGATGGCTTTGAAGATGTGCTGTTAAAAGCTGCCGTAGGGCAGCGCTTGGGCCATGGAGCACTCTCTGTGCGTTCCGGACTCAGCCTGAAGGAGGTGCGCGCACTGCTGGCGGGCGAGTTGGATGTCGCCCATTTACGTAAGGTCGCGCAGGTCCTCGGCTTGGATGCCGATAAGCTGATCTCGCTCGCTCAGGGGGATTGGTATCCGTCCACTGTCGATTTGCCCGGTTTGGAGTGCATTTGTATGCCCTTTCCGGAAGCCAGCTATCCCGACGCCACCGTTAATTGCTATGTCGCCTTCGATCAGGCCAGCCGCGATGCCATCGTGTTCGATGCCGGCACTCGTGCAGAGCCTATTTTAGAATTGATTCAGTCGCGCGGACTCCATTTGCAAGCTGTGTTGATTACACATGCGCACCGTGACCATATCGGAGGTGTCACTGCCTTGTCCGAACTTGCCCCCGCTGGCCAGGTCTATGCACCCGCGAATGAGCCTGTGCTCGGTGCCAGTTTGTTGGAGCCTGAGGCTGAGCTGTCTGTCGGGAAATTTCAGATTAAAGCGGTGGAAACCAATGGTCATTCACGCGGAGCACTGAGCTATATCGTCAACGGACTTGGAAGCCAGGTGGCCTTTGTGGGGGATTCTATATTTTGTCTTTCGATGGGGGGGAGTCAACAGGGCTACCAGTTGGCCCTTAATAATAACCGCAACAAGCTACTCTCACTCTCTACTGATACCGTGCTGTGCCCCGGTCACGGTCCGATGACGACTGTGGCGCAGGAACTCGCTCACAACCCATTCTTCTAGGCGGCCTTCGTGACTTTGTGGGGTGCTCGCTCGCGTGCAATAGCTTAGCTTTGCTCCTGCCCCGGTCGGGGCGACTCGCTTATTATTGGAGCGCCTTGCGGTATTGAATCGGCGACTGACCAACTAGTTGTTTAAATTGGCGACTGAAAAAATAGATATCTTTGTAACCTAGTGCCTCCGCGATTTCGCCGACACGTAGGTGGCTACTTTCCAGGTAGCGCCGCGCTTCGATCATTTTGCAATTAATTAAAAATTGCTTAGGAGCCTGCCCAATCTGTTGTGTGAACTCACGGTCAAAATGAGAGCGTGAGACGCCCAATTTCTGCGCGATTTGCGTGATTGAGTCAACGGAGGCTGGTGCCTCGCGAAAGATTCGAAGGGCTTCAGAGATCCGCGGGTTGAGCGCCGCCTCGGCGATGATTCCCCTTTGCCCCGTGCATTGAGCGATAAACTCATGCAGCTTCTGAGCCAGCACTGCGTCGTCGTCGCGACGCAGAGCGATGCGCATAATTACATCGATTTGTCGTTGCGCTAGACTCAGTGACTGGACCTCTCCGCCTAGCAGCGGGAAATTCTCAATTTCTGTCATTCTACGCCCGTTTTTTAGTGGGTGGAAGTGAGCCGAGAAACGAGTAATACGTGGGCCCGAGTAGTGGGCTGCCGAGATGTGCTGCTTAGGTGAGAAAATGAAAAAAGCACCAGGGAAGATACGAAAGGTCTGGGTCTCACAGCGTAAATAGCCTTCCCCCGAAAGTGCCATCCAGAAGTTGTAGTGTCCGTCGCCCGAGGTGCGCCATTCCCAGTGCTCTACCTCTGTGCATAAGTAGGGGAACCACGGTCGGTCAACGACTTCGATCGAGGCGAATGATGTTGTGGGTGCTGGACTTGAATTCGGCATACATGTTGGCGCAAGAATATAAATGATGAATTAATGCAAATATATGAGAGAGCAATCCATTTATGTGAGCGCCTGCTTCTGTTAAGATCGCCCCATGTCTAATCCTGAAAACTACTTAAATACTCTCTTTGGTTTGCAAAATAAAGTCGCGGTTGTCATTGGCGGCACTGGCGAGCTCTGCGGTGCAATGGCCGAAGGTCTCGCAGCGGCTGGCGCTGAAACAGTCCTGGTCGGACGCAGCGAAGAAAAAGCAGCTGCCCGTCTCGCCAAAATCGAAGCCGCGGGCGGCAAAGCCTACTTCGAAAAAGTGGACGTCAATTCCAAGGCCTCCATTCAAGAACTGCTGGACCAGGTGCTCGCAAAGTCCGGCCGTGTTGACATCTTAGTCAACGGTGCTGGCATCAATTCGCCCACACCAATTCTCGAGATCGAGGAAGACGAGTTTGACAGCATCTTAAACACAAACTTGAAGGCCGTGCTCTTTGCTTCACAAGTATTCGGTAAATACATGGTCGAGCGAGGGGAGGGCGGTAGCATTATTAACATCGGTTCCATGAGTGGTATCATCCCGTTGTCTCGCGTATTTACTTACTCTGCCACCAAGGCAGCCGTGCATAACCTTTCTAAGAATTTAGCTCGCGAGTGGGCGGAGCAAAAGGTGCGCGTCAATACCATCGTGCCTGGCTTCTTCCCCGCAGAACAGAATAAGAAAGTGCTCACCCCCGAGCGCGTGGCTTCCATCATGGGCCACACGCCAGCCAACCGCTTTGGTGAGGCCCACGAACTCGTCGGTTCGACGCTCTTGCTCGCCAGCGATGCCGGCAGCTTCATGAACGGCGCAGAAATCGTCGTCGACGGCGGCTACGCCTCTATGACGATTTAGTCGCACAGCGCGGCACGCGGTTTTTCGGTGATCGGTTTTTCAGTTGTCAGTATATGACGCTCAAACCGATCACCTCAAACCGACCAACCGAACCCAAGCCATCGAATCCCGAGCCACCGAACCCAAGCAATTTCCCAAAATGTCTTATCTTCACGAAAATTTCCTTCTCCCCAATAAAACTGCCCAGCGTCTTTATCATGAGGTTGCGGCAGGCCAACCGATCATGGACTACCATTGCCACCTCCCGCCCGAGGACATCGCAGGCAATGCACGCTTCCCTGATCTCGCTCAAGTTTGGCTGGGGGGCGATCACTACAAGTGGCGCGCCATGCGTGCCGCGGGTGAGCCCGAAAGCCTGATCACTGGGAAAGACAGCAGCCCCAAAGAAAAATTCGACGCCTGGGCGCGCACATTGCCTCAGACCGTGCGTAATCCGCTGCACCACTGGGCGCACCTAGAGCTCAAGCGCTACTTCGATTGTGATCTCGTGCTAAGCCCCAAGACCGCCGACGAAGTCTGGGAGCTGACCAACGCCCGCCTCGCCGAAGATAGCTTCAACGTGCACAATATTTGCAAGCAATTCGACATCCGAGCAGTCGGCACCACCGATGACCCCGTTGATGATCTTCAGCACCACATCGCCTTCAATGGCGGGGCGCAGACTACCAAGATGTTTCCTACATTCCGCCCCGACAAGGGCATGATTACTACCAACCTGGAAGCGTGGAATAGCTGGACCGATCAGCTCGCTAATGTATCCGGTCAGTCCATCGACTCTGCGGCCGATTTCATGAGTGCACTCAAGTCGCGTCACGATTTCTTCCATGAAAACGGCTGCCGCCTGACCGACCACGGTCTGGAAGCTTGCCCCTTTGTGCCCTGCAGCGATCGCCAAGCAGAAGCCATCTTCAAAAAGCTTCGCAGCTCGCAAACACCCACCGCGGACGAAGCCGAGCAGTGGATGACTTTCCTCATGCAAGCCGTCGCTCGCTGGAATACCGCTCGCGGATGGACCATGCAGCTGCACCTGGGGCCCATCCGTAACAACAATAGCAAGATGTTTAAACAGCTCGGCCCCGATACCGGCTACGATGCCATGCTCGACGAGCCCGTCGCGCGTAAGACTGTGGCCTTCCTCGATAGCCTCGTCTCTGCGGATGCCCTGCCGAAGACCATCTTTTACCACATTAATCCGTCCTTTCTCTATCCCTTCGCAACGCTCATGGGCAGCTATCAAGACGGCTCCGTTCCAGGCAAGATGCAACTCGGCTCCGGTTGGTGGCACGTCGATACACTCGATGGTATGCGCACCCAGATTGATGTTCTCTCCAGTGTCGGACTGCTCAGTAAGTTCGTCGGTATGCTCACCGATTCCCGTAGCTTCCTCAGTTTTCCGCGCCATGAGTACTTCCGCCGCCTTGTCTGCTCCATCATTGGAACCGATGTCGAGGCCGGTCTCATTCCCAACGACACCGATCTGCTCGACACACTCATTGCAGATATCTGCTATAATAACGCTAAGAACTACTTCAACTTCCCCGGCGTCAAATAACTGACAAGCCAACCATTCAGTTTTATACTATGAAAATCCTTCTCACCACCACCTCCTATCAAGATTGCCCCGGCGATCACCATGCTCTACTCGAAAGCACAGGCGCAGAAATCGTCCGCGAACGCGGCCCGCTTTCCGAGGCGCGCATGCTCGAACTCGCCGGCGACTTCGACGCCTTCCTCTGTGGCGACGACGAGATCACACAAGCCGTGATCGATAAGTCGCTGCCCAAGCTCAAGATTATCGCCAAATACGGCATCGGCGTGGATAAGATCGATGTCGCCTACGCCACCGAGAAGAACATCCCCGTCAGCTTCTGCCCCGGGGTCAATCATACCACCGTGGCCGAGCACGTCTTCATGCTCCTCTTGGCTTTAAATAAGAACCTCATGGAGCAAGCCAACACCACTGCCGCGGGCGGTTGGAAGCGCATGACCGGTCATGAGATCATGGGTAAGACTATCGGCATCATCGGCCTCGGTCGTATCGGTCGCGAAGTCGCGATCCGTGCTAATGCCTTCGGCATGAAGTGCATCGGCTACGACCTCTACTGGCCCGAAGACTTCGCCAAAGAGCAAAATATCGAACGCGCTGCCGGTGTCACACAACTACTGCGCGCCAGCGATATCGTCTCACTCCACACCAATCTGACAGAAGAAACGCGCGATATGATCTGTGCCGACACCATCAAAAACATGAAGGACGGTGCCATCCTAATCAATTGCGGCCGCGGCGAGCTCACCCACACCGGCGACATCGCCGCCGCACTCGAAGCCGGCAAGCTCGGCGGCTATGGCGCCGACGTGCTCGATCAAGAGCCTCCCCCCGCTGATCACCCCCTTCTCGGCGCGAAAAACTGCATCATTACACCACACGTAGGCTCACGCACCTATGAGAGCGTTCAGCGCCAAGCTGGTATGGCCACCCAAAACCTAGTCAACCTGCTCAAAGGTGAAAAAGCCCTCGCACAAGTCAACGAAGTCGAACCACCCGCCGCGCTCATTCAATAATCTTATTTCACCATTACATCATGTCCGAAAAATTCTACATCGTCCCTCAAGCGCAACACGACGCACTCGTCTCCGCAGCGTATCAACATCGTGGCTACACCGAAGAAGAAGCCAGCCAAGCTGCGCGTTTTTCCGCGCACGCATCGCATCACGGCATTCGCACCCATAACGCGATTAAGGCCCTACACCTCGACCATCTCTTTGGCAGTGCCACTGGCGGTTGCACACCCGCCGTCGAAATCGAGAAATTGCCCTGCCGCTTCGAAGCTAGCGAAATCTGGAATGCGAATAAAAAGCTAGGTCAAGCGACCGCCTACGAAGCCATCGACCGCGCCTGCGAGCTTGCCGACAAATACGGCATCGGGCAAGTCTCGGTCGATAATGCATTCCACTACCTCTGGGGAGGCGGCTATGTGATGGAGGCCGCTAAGCGTGGTTATATCGCCTACACCAATTGCACCGCCGCGCTGGCCGAAGTCGTGCCCTTTATGGGCAAGTTCCCCACGCTCGGCACCAACCCTCATAGCTGGGGTTTTCCCACCACCGACGCGGTCGGCTTCCCCGTCGTGATTGACTGGGCCACTTCCGTGATCGCCATGGGCCGCGTGCAACAATTCCAGCGCGAGGGCACTGCCTTGCCACCCAACGCCGCAGTTGACGCTGACGGCCAGCCCACCACCGATCCTAATGCCGTCAACGCACTCGTCCCCTTTGGCGCCCATAAAGGCTACGGCCTTAGCCTGATCAACGAGATCGTTGGCGCCTTCATCGGTGGTAGCTTGCCGACTCTGCGTAGCCGTGAGATCCCAGCCGGGGAGAAGCGCACCCCCGCATTCTATTTCCAAGTCATCCACCCCGACGCCATCAATGGCGGCGCCTTTGCGCAAGGGCGCGATCAAGCCGGCAATGTTAAAGCCGTGATCGAAGACATCCTCGGGCACGGCAATGAAAACTGCCTACTGCCCGGCCAGCTCGAAGCCCGCTGGGCCGAGCGCGTCGTCAAAGCCGGCGGCCTCTTATTCTCTGAAGCCGAAATCAAGGCCTTCAACGAAATCGCCGAAGAGTGCGGCGCCCCGCAATGGGACCTCGCCTCCTTCAAGGTCGAGTAAATCATCGCTCCCAGCTGACTTGTCGGGCCTCCCCTCGACAAGTCAGCACAGTCGGGCAATTGAGCTGAACCTGTCCCGTTAACGCTCACTTGACGACGAAAAGAAATGAATCATATCGCACTCATACTTCTCTGCATTTCTGTCATGCTTGCAGGGTGCTCCAGCGAACCTGCCAAATTGCTTAGCACGAAGGATAAAGAAGCCTTGGTGAGTTCTTACCAGTATTGGAAAACGATTGCCATGGGGATGGGGCCTAATGCGATCCAAACACCATTCGGGAGGTATTTGATTTTAAGAAATGGCGAATCTCAACTTTGTCTAAAGTTAGAAAAACATCTAGCATCCTCAGAGGAGAAGCTAAGAGCATCCAAATACTCATGGGTGCTCTTGGCTGAAGGGAAAATAGAAGATACTGGGACGTTCGTTATTTCTGAAGACGGAGCTGCGGGATCGTATTGGATCGAGATCGCAGGATTCAAATGTGAGTGGTCATTGGGGGATTGGGTGTATTTCGACGAGAATTTGCCAGACATGGACATGGCAGTTACTGACTATACGGAGCTTGAAGAACTCGAGAAAGCCCTAGTAGCTGGATGGTTGTCTAAAATAGAATTGGAGGCGATGATTGTTAATGATCCTCAAGTCCAAGTGCTTCGGGACGCTCTAGGGGTGGAATCAGCCGGCACAGGTCGCCCCCTGTAATCTTTTCGAAGAACGGTCGGTCCTATTCCAAGTTTAGATGCATTCGTAAGCTTCGGAGGAAATCAGAAAGCAGCGCTAGTGTTTCCGTCATATTGTATTCACCAGAAGCAAGTTCCGGAATTTGATTTTAATGGTTTTGATCAGGAAGTTTCTGCCATGGCTAGTTGTTGAATAGCTTCAGTTTCTTATGTGTAGGTTTAGTGAACTTGATATGTCTACGGTATCATCGTAAAATTCTACCTACCTACCTACCTACCTACCTACCTACCTACCTACCTACCTACCTACCTACCTACCTACCTACCTAATGAAAATAAATCGTTACTTTATCCTTGGGCTATCTGCCTTTCTCGCAGTATCTAGCGCCGCCAGTGCCGCCACTATTGTTGCCTCGCATGATAATTTAGTGCTAAACAGTCAGTCCTCCACTGTGCAGGATGCTAGTGGTAATATTGTGGTTAAATATGCCAGTAACAATATACGTAAGTCTTGGCTGAAATTCGATCTCACGGGACAAAATGCTGATTATTCGCAAGCAGGGACAATTACGCTTACATTGGCGGCTAACTCATCTTCTGATGCCACTTTCAAACTCGCGCTGTATGCTCTAAACGATACCGGATTGACTGCGCCGACATGGACGGAAGATACCCTTACGTGGAATAATGCGCCTGGCAATGTCGCTAACAGTGGCAATACGGCTCAAAAGAATAGTTTGGATGCAGGCGAGACGACCCTGCTTGGAACCACCGCGACGATTGCTAATAACACGCCAGCCGGCACGTCGTTTGAGTTTAATCTTACGAATTTGTCGACCTACTTGCAGAGTGACAATACCATTACGGTTATTGCGATGTCTAGTTCCCAGACAAATGCCGGCCCATCCTTTAGTTTTGCTTCGTCTGAGAATGCGACGGAAGGCTGGCGTCCGACCTTGGCTTTTGCTCAGGTTCCCGAGCCTTCAGCAGCTGCGCTATTGACGGGGTTGGTCGCTCTGATGGGCGTCTGCATGCGTTCTGGAAGACGTCGCTAGGGCGCGCTGGGGGCACCACCTAGGGGGCGCTTTTTTCTGTGGTTCTTAACCGGAATTAAATGGGTTGAATAGATTCAGTTACCTGTGGGTTCCTCTGAAGGCGTTTTTATTTACAAACTATTTATCACCTTAGCCACTTGAGCTCCAGTGGCTCTCTTAAGCCATACTTATCTAATCCTGCTATTCTGTTACTATTATGAAATACATCCCCCGATTCGCTGATCGCCAAAGTTTAAACGATTCGCTAAAGCCATCTCTTGCAACAGTGTCAGGCTTGGCGCTGGCCGCATGTGGCTTGGCTGCGCCCGCGCTCCACGCGCAATCTGTTACACAGGTGAATAGTCTCGAGGCTGGTATTGGTTGGAATGCGGCTGCCTCTGGTGGAGATGCGATTTGGAGCGATGGACTGGCTGCCAGTGGCACTAAAGATTATGTAGTTGGTTCGGGGTTTACTTTGCGGACACCCATTGGCACTTCCACTTTTGCGGGGAACTCTTTGACGATTGAAGCAGGAGGGCAACTGCTTCTTAAACCAAATAATAATGACCGGGTGCATACGGTGAACGATTTGATTTTGAACGGCGGCCAGATCACGCATGGACAACCGGCCAGAACGATTGCTTACCAGCTTGCTGGATCAATTACACTGACAGCCGATTCCACCTACGACGCGACGGGTTCTGATTACCGTCGAGCCACCTTCTCCGCCTCGATTTCGGGCAGCAGCACCTTTAGCATCAATTTGGGCTCGAGTGATGATTTGACGATTTCCAGTGCGTCCAACACTTTTAGTGGTGAATGGTTCGTCAGTCAGGCTGATTCGGGAAGTGTGTCCGATTTCTTTGCGACCGGAAATGGTGCCTTGGGCAATGCGGATGTGACCATTGGTAGTGGCATTAATTTTGACGTGGATTATGACATCAACAATACCACTAAGGCACTGAATCTCGATGGTATCATGATCTTAGATCAGGACCATACCTTCGGCATGGTCCAAATTGACGGTGATACGCTAGCTGCGGGCACATATAGTTTTGAGGACTTGAATAGTAGCTACGATGCTTTCTTTGTGGATGGTGGAACTGGCAGCCTGACTGTGGTTCCAGAGCCATCTTATTTTGCCTTGTCACTCGCGATTCTGGCCATGGTCGGATTCAGCCGCCGCAGCCGTAAATAGCTTACGGTTCTAGGGGGGGAGTGGTCGGTTTTACTGCAGCAGGAGTGGCGTTGTAGACGACGCCACTCCTGCCTTTATTTGTATGTAACACCTACTCTGATCGCATCGGATGCTTCAAAAAACAATTACGGAACTAGAGTTTACGCGACACGACCTCGGCGGGCCTTGGGAATGTTGGCGTTCCGCTAAATATACCAATCACTTTAACTTACCGTGGACGCGAGTGGTCTTGCCACATTGCTGGAATGCCAGTGATGCGGTCGATCCTGATCTTCCTTACTACGAGGGGGCGGGGTGGTATCGCACGCAGCTAGAGATTGACTCTCCCTATGATGATGGTCGAGTCTGCCTTCACTTTGAGGGCACGGGGCAACGTGCGCAGGTCTATATTCACACCAGCGAAGTGGGGAGTCACAGTGGCGGTTACGACGAGTGGACGCTAGATATTACCGAAGCGTGCGCAGCTTATCATGCGCAGTATGGCGAAGGTCCTGTGCCACTCGCGATACGTTGTGATAATGCACGCGATTTAGAGACGATCCCTTCCGATGTTAGCGATTTTAATCTTTATGGCGGCATCTACCGCGCCATGCATTTGGTCTATCGACCCGCGATTGACTGGGGCGACGTCCGCTTGGAACCTCGGCTGCAGAATGCAAGCGCCGAGTTGAGCATTCATGCCGAGCTCTCCAGCTACGTGGCCGATGCGGAGGTCGAACTGAAGCTCCAGCTTCTAAATGCGCAGGGAGAAGAAGTCGCACAGTCTGAGTTGAGCCTGCCATGCTGGCAGGGGGAACGCTCACTGCTCACATGGCAGATAGATGCTCCTGAGCAGTGGCATCCCGCGCATCCTGCACTCTACGAAGTGCACTTGCAATTGAGTACCGCGGTGGGACAAAGCGAGCGCCGTCTGAAGACTGCCTTTCGTCACTTTGAATTTGTGCCGCATGGTCCCTTTATGCTGAACGGCGAGCGCCTGCTCTTACGAGGCACGCACCGCCACGAAGACCACGCGGGCGTGGCGCAAGCCATGACGGAAGCGCAGATTCGCGAAGAATTTCGTCTTATGAAAGAGATGGGGGTGAACTTTATTCGCCTCGGTCACTATCAACAATCGGAGCTGGTGCTACAGCTTTGCGATGAACTTGGCATTTTGGTTTGGGAGGAAATTCCCTGGTGCCGAGGCGGCTTGGGCTCTGAGAGTTATCGTGAAATGTGTCGCCGCATGCTGCGGAATATGATAAGTCAGCATCGTAATCATCCCTCTGTTATCATCTGGGGCTTGGGCAATGAAAATGACTGGCCGGCCGACTTTGAAGCATTCGACCAAGATGCGATTCGTGACTTTATGCGCGAGCTCCATGAGCTATCTCATCACTTGGATCCTGCGCGTAAGACCGCGATCCGGCGTTGCGCTTTTTGCGCTGATATTGTCGACGTATATTCGCCCAGTATCTGGGCTGGTTGGTATCGCGGTCTCTATACTGAGTATAAAAAAGCCGCACTCAGCGCGATTCAAGAACATCAGCACGTGTTACACGTCGAGTGGGGGGGAGATAGCCATGCTGGCCGTCATACCGAGGATAGTGCCCAAGGACTGGAAGAGATTCAAGCAGGACAGGGCGCGGATGAGCAAGATGGTGACTACTTCCTCGAAGGTGGACAGGCCCGAGCGAGTAAAGATACCGATTGGACCGAAACCTACTTTTGTGACCTCGTGGATTGGCATCTAAAAGAGCAGGAAACCATGCCCGAACTCACCGGTGCTGCGCAGTGGCCGTTTAAGGATTTTTCCACGCCCGTGCGCCCTGAGAACCCTGTCCCTTACATGAACCAGAAGGGCGTGTTGGAGCGCGATATGACCCCTAAGGAGGGCTACTATGTCTTTCAAAGTTACTGGGCGACGAAGCCCATGGTGCATATTTATGGTCACTCATGGCCGATCCGCTGGGGGCGGCTAGACGAGCGCAAATACATCAAGGTGTATTCCAACTGTCCAGAAGTTGAACTTTTTCTTAATGGAGTCAGCCAGGGGCGTCGTCTGCGTGATAGCCAAAATTTTCCTGCTGCCAATTTGCGTTGGGGCGTTGACCTACCGGCAGGTCGCTACACTTTAAAGGCGATCGGCTATGCTGTCGACGGTACTGTCGAAGACGAGCTCACGCAATCGTATCAGATCGAGTCCTGGGGAGCTCCTGCATCCATTCGTATTGATCAAGTGAATGCTGAAGATGGCCTTTCCACTGTGCACTGTCAGTTGGTAGACGCGCAGGGCATACCATGCCTTGATGCCAAAGATTTCTACCGCTTCTCGCTTGCAGGAGGCGGTCGGCTAATTGACAACCAAGGCACTGCTCGAGCCAGTCGCCGTGTGGGTGCCTGTAATGGACGTGCGCAGATCACCGTTGATCTGAATCAGCAACAGAACGTGCTCGGCATCCTCGTGGAAGGACTGGAGCCCTGCTTCGTGAATCTGTCCGTATGCAGTCAAAAAAACAATACGCTTAGGTGAATGACTTTCCATTGTGAATGCGGCTTGCAGTAGTCAATGAGGGCTTGCAAATATTTGACCTGGTTGAGTGCTTTTATACTGTTGAATACCTTAAAGCTCATTTTTAGCTTATTATCTACCTATGAAATCCTTACACTTAGCCACATTTACACTCGCTCCCTTCGTTCTCACTGTCAGCGCTCAGGCGCAAGTCTTCTTGGTCGACTTCAACAACACCGCCGACAGCAACGGTTATCCCGGTGGGGGCAGCACTTGGAATGCTTATGCAACTCCTACAGAGGTCAATGGCTCTGTGATTCAGGCCACCAATGGTTCCACCGCATCGGGCATTACGCTTGATTATACGGATGGGACGATGAGAGATTCGAACAACGGTAATTCCAATACCTTTGATAATACGGATGGAGGCCCCGCTTGGGTGACGACGGATGGTTCTTTCGGCAATACAGCTGCTGCTGCGGACTATTTCTTTACCGATAATGGTTCGGATACGGACTTCACAGTCACTTTTGGAAATCTCGCTGTCGGTGAGGAAGTAAATTTAGACCTATGGATGTCACGCGTCGGGAGCAGCAGCAGTTACGGTCATTACACTTATTCACTCGATGGGGGCGTCAATTGGAATGGTTTCACCGTTTTAGAAAAAGATGGCAGCGCCTCTACAGATACCCGCTGGCTTGCCAGTGATACGCAGGCGACGACCTTTCGCGCGGAGACCGACGGCAATGACAATGCCCGCTATATGAACATCAGCGGTATCATCATTGGTGCTGCGGGCACTCTCGATGTGAAAGTGGATGACACAAGCTCCAGTAACTGGACTGGACTCGCTGCTATGCGACTGACTGTCATTCCCGAGCCTGCCAGTTTTGCTATGCTGCTCGGGGGCTTAGCTTTGGCCAGCAGAGTGTTACGCCGGCGTGCGCATGCTTAATGAGCGCTGAGTGAGTGCTGAGTGAGACAGCTGCTTTTATGAATATCATTGTGTTTTTTACGGACCAGCAACGCTGGGATACACTGGGAGTCCATGGTAGCACTCTGGGCTTAACTCCAAATTTAGATCGCTTTGCTCGCCAAGGGACTTTTTTCCGCGAGGCAGTCACGCCACAGCCCGTGTGCGGTCCCGCTCGGAGCTGTTTGCAAACGGGGCAATATGCGACCACGACTGGAGTTTGGAGGAATGGCTTTGGCTTGAGTGAAGAGAGCCCAAAACTCGCTGAGTGTTTCAATGCCGCCGGCTATCGGACCGGGTATATTGGGAAGTGGCATCTGTCTGAGGGAACGGGCCCTGGACCAGTTCCGGCTGCGAATCGTGGAGGTTATCAAGACTGGTTGGGGGCGAACTGTGTGGAACTCACCAGTGGTCCGTATTCCGCTCGGCTTTGGGATGAGGATGAGCAAGAGCAGCCGCTCAATGGCTACCGTAGCGATGCCATGGTAGATGCTGCGATTCGTTACATCGATCAACGCAGTCAAGAGCCGGAGCAGCCCTTCATGCTATGGCTTTCGCTCTTAGAGCCGCATCATCAAAATACCGATGACTCATACCCTGCACCACACGGCCACGAGCGCGATCATCTGGCGGCGCCACTGCCGCCCGACCTTCAGTCGCTGGGTGGTTCGGCTGCCAAAGATTGGGCGGGCTACTGCGCAATGATTCAACGTATCGATCAAGGCTTGGGACGTTTGAACGATGCACTGGAATCCACGGGACTGAGTGAGGATACCATGATTGTTTTTATCAGTGACCACGGCTGTCATTTTAAGACACGTAATTCGGAATACAAACGTTCTCCACATGACGTCAGCTTGCGGGTGCCTATGGTCTTTTGGGGCCAGCAGTGGAATGGCGGAGGGGAACATGCCTGTGCTGCGAGTTTAGTTGATTTAGCGCCGACGCTCTTGGAGGCCGCGGGCTTGGAAGTTCCCCCTACGATGCAAGGGCAATCGCTACTACCAGTGCGGCAGGGCTTAGCTGCCGCAAGGCCCCGTGCGAGTTATAGTCAGTTTGGCGATATTGGCATGGCACCCGGTCGTTGCCTGCGCACATCGCGCTGGAAATATGCAGTCACAGCGGCAGATGAATATCGCAGCCAAGCTACGGCGCCCGTGTATCATGAAACGCACTTGTATGACTTACAGACCGATCCTTATGAATTGGTGAACCTCGTGGAGCTCGAAAGCCATCGTTCTGTCTGCGAAGACTTTCGCGAAATGCTGCTGGAGCGCATGCAATGCGTCGGTGAACCTAGTGCCGAAATCCTGTCCCCTTCAAACTTACGACCAGCGAGGCAGCGCACGATCGATTATCCCGCTTAAGGCCAGGTCTGATACACAAAAAAAACTCTCCTACCAAGTGCGGTAGGAGAGTTTTTTTGTGTCATTCGGTTCGTGCCGATTAGTGGATCGGTTCGAGTCGTACGTTGTCGATATAGAGCGGTCCAGCCATGGAACCGTTGGCGCGAATGTAGAACCCTGCGAAGTTCGCAAACTCCTCTTCACTGACTTTGAGCTCGGTGAGAGGAATGCTGATTTCTTGCCAATCGGTATTGGAGCCATTGAGTGTGCCCGGCAGTGGGATCTCTTTTGTCTTGGGAGCTTCAGCCATGGTGAGGGCGCGCAGCTCAAGTCCTGTTAGGTTCGCGTTACCGGTGCGGATCGACATCTTGAGTGCCCAATTTGCTTTTTGGAAATTAGCAAACTTGATCGTCGCAGAATCGCGCTTGGTGCGATAGGTCGCACCGCCGCCTTTACTGCCATTGGTGCTAACTTCGAGGGCGTTGGATCCATTGATGCCCTTGCCCTTAGCGAGTTTCATCTTCGCGTTATTCCAGTCGCTCAAATACCAGCCGCTTGGATTCTTTTCACTAAATACGTTCAATGGTTTGGTTTCCAGTAGGCGACCTTCTTTCTCGATGCGTGGTTGGTAAGGGCGCACTTCTGCAAGTAGCACTTGTGCGTCGCGCATGTCTTTCTGGTAGCCTACGCCGTCGGCAGTCAGGCCTTCGCCATTGAGTGGGCGAATGACAGTGTCGCTCACTGTGTAGTTCGGAGCAGGCAGTGTTTTACCCTCGGGGAGTTCGACCAGCGAATTTTTAACGCTGATATTCATGTTAGCCATCTGTTCTGGAGTGACCTTCCAGTCGTTCAGAGCGAGTGGTTTGGAAGAATCGACGAAGCTGGAATTGTGAATGCGGATCTTACCCTTAGTCCATAGACCCACGTAGTCGGAATTGCCGCCGCGTTTGACCGGATCGCCGGAGACGCTGTTCCAGAGCAGGGCGCCTGGAGTGCCGCTCCAGAAGCGGTAGTTCTTTTTGTTGTCCTTTGCGATGCAGCCAATGAGTAGGGGGTTGGCTGATTTATCATCCCAACCACCATCGGTATTGCCGTAGGCTTCACAGCGAATATATGTTAGATTATAGGCGGTGCCTTCGGCGCAGAAGCCATCACCGTTCCAGTAGCTGTCTCCGTTGATATGCCAGTTATTGCTAGCCACACAGTCGATGAAGGTGATATCATGGTCATAGACGTTGGTGCCTTTCGCGCCACCGATCACGTTGAAACTCATGGGGAAGGCTTCCACATACCATTCTTTGCCACCCGCGTCGGCAGTGCAGTTGATCACTTGTATGTCGTAACAGCCATCGCGGAAGCGAAAGCCACGTTTAGTGTAGTATTTTACATCGCAGTCGCGGATGACGATGTCGTGCGAGCCGATTTCCGGCTTGGCTGCCATGGCTCCGCCACGAAAGACGAAGGCGTCGCGAGTTTCCTGCACATCCACGTCCACAATTTTTCCTTCCGACACGCGGCCAGGCGTGCGAGTTTCAAAAACGCTGCGGACTTTATGTACTTCGAAATTCTCAAATACCCAGCCCTTGGACTCGGATGCCAGTTGAATTAAAGTGAAACCACTGGCTTTATCCTCTTTTTCCCAGTCGCCGGTAAAGACGGGGCGTTTGCCGTTGCGATTAACACCTTTCAAGGTGATCGGGTTGGCCGCAGAGGCTGAAGCGCTCAATTGCATGCCACGGGCTTCGTATTCGCCACCGCCGAGGAAAAGCGTGTCGCCGGGTTGAAGTTGTTGCCAAGCTTGTTCCAAGCTGTTTTCGGCGGCTGCGTAGGAAAGTGCATTTTCCCAGTTTTGGCCGTTTTTTTCGCCAGCCCCTTGTGGGAGCATATATAGGTCGGCAGCAGATGCGTGCAGGCCAATTAAAAGTGCAGCAGAAAGCAGCAAACGTTTTTTAGGTAATTGTATTCTCATAGGTTGGGTCCTTGATTGGGGATCAGCTTCAACAATTAGAATATAAATTGGATAATTCACCTATAGTTCAAATCAAGCTATTCAATAACTGTCGATTTAGTCTATGGAAAACGCATATACGAGAAGTGTAAACGTCTGTGTGCTTTATCGTTTTTACTCAAATGATTTATTCTAAATTAAGACGCATGCTCTACAGTTAGGGTTGCATTGCCACCCAGAAGTCTTCGTGGGCGTCCTTGGGGGTAATGTCCTCCATGGCTACCCGGCCGATGGAACCATCGTAGTAAACCACAGTGGCCTTGCCTTTGTAGCGGTAGGCGATGGCCATTTTACCATAAGGGCCTTTTTCTTCGCTGATGTAGAGCGTGGCACGAGTGCTGGAAACTTGGTAGTCGACTGCGTCCGCGAAGGCCATCGCCTTGCTAGGATTGCGAACATTATGGATCGTGGGCGCATTCTCATGCACAGATTGGGCATTGCCGTGGTGCGAAGTATTATTGGGGCCAGTGGTGTTGAGCCCGATTGATGATTTGCCGTAAGTCGAGCGTGCGGCATCGGGATCTCCAGTTCGCGCAGCGTGTAGGTATTCATGTGATTTCCAACCAGGTTCAGGGGCATCAAGAAACTGTGTGAAGGGCTTGTAAGTGACCCAGTGCGAGTTGGAGTCGATTTTCCAGCGCCCATCCTCAAATACAGGTTGTTTAGATGTTAGATAGACTCCACGATTATCTTGAGCATACATTTGGTTCGCTGTTTGTAAGTTGCGCAAGTTGTTTGCTGTCGTTGAAATGTAGACATGGGTGCGAACGCTTGATATGGCAGGCGTCAGAATCGCGGCGAGCACTGCAATAATCGCAATCACGACTAGGAGCTCTATCAAAGAGAATGCTTGTTGACGGTTGTTGTGAGAGGCTACTGAGGTAGGGGTAGGGCCTTGGTTCTTCTTCATGACCTAGCTTTATTGGGGGGTGAACTTTGGGGTAGTGTGCGCTGTTGGCAGTAAACGCTGCTAATCGCGCATGAAAAAATTAAACCTATGAGCGAGGCAGTTGAAATGTTGGTGCCGTTGAATCTATTCAATGGCCGAGCTTGTTAAATAGATTCAGCTGATTTCCTCTCAACATTTATGAGTATATCGCTAATTGTTTTCTAGCTGCGTTTTTTTTCAAATTGCAGCTTAGCGAAGTAAAATCACCACCCCTACTAAAACCATAAAACTATGCAAATGTACTCATCTAAAATCATTGCACTGCTCGGACTAGCTGCCGTAGCACCATCCTTCAGCTCGGCTTCCATCGTATTGACTGCTTCGGATGACAATTACGTTTATACTGGCGATAAAAATACTAACTACAACTCAGAGTCTGCCTCTATCACGGTAAAAAACGCTTCAAGCAATGATCGTATTGCTTATGTTAAGTTTGATTTGTCCTCGGTCATTTCGGGAGTCGATACCAGTCAAGACGCAGTCTTAAGTATGACTTTTAATCAAGTCACCAATGCAGGATCTGGCGACACCGCCGAGTTCATATTTTCAGCCCTCAGTAATACGGGGAGCCCCAGTAACTTCGCTTGGCAGGAAAGCACCGTCACTTATAATTCCCGTCCCACGGGCACTTTTACCGACCTGACTCCCAGTTATAATTGGTCCTACAATGCCAGTGATGTGGCCCACACGATTACTTTTTCAGGACTAACGAATTTTATTCAGGCAGATAATACGGTCACCTTTCGTATCTTTGGCCCTCAGTTACCCGATACTGGTAACAATCCTTCTTGGCATTCAAGCGAGGCCACCACGGTTGCTTATCGTCCGACGCTGACTTTAGTCGCTGTGCCTGAGCCAGCGACCGCGAGCATTTTACTTGGTCTTGCGACGCTTGCTATCGCTGGTACTAAGCGCCGCCGTTAATCGCGGTTTTGTTTGGATCCCTCCTCCTTCTTCAGAGAGGAGGAGGGATCATCGACAGAGTTGTGGCCAGTGCTAGGATGCTCTTAGAGCTTCGGCCTTGTCGGCGCGGTGCGTGTAGATCGCATAAGCGGCAATGACGGTGAAGCTGATGAGTGGCACGACGTAGGATTTGGCTGCGGCCGCCCCCATGACTGCATCGCCCCCGAAGACGTCGATTAGCTTCCCCTGCAGCAGTGTGAGCAATGCACCACCGAGAATCGCCATGATCAAGCCAGAGGAACCTAGTTTGGTGGCTTCTCCTAAATTACGTGAGCCTAAGCCGAAGATGGTGGGGAACATCAGCGACATGAATACGGATGTCGCGATCAGACAGACTACACCGAGTGTGAACGGTGCGGCTCCGACGAAAGGAATGTAGCCCTCGAAGGCGAGCTTGTCCCCCCCGAAAATGACACCCAGGGAGCAGAGCATGCCCATGCAAGCAGCAAAAGCCAGCAGCGCGCTGGGCTTGAAGAAGGCCATCAGCGCGGTAAACATCCAGCGCGAAAGTGAGAAGGAGATGATGGCAATCATGTGATAGTTCATTGCCTGGCTGTCTTCGATATTTAGCTGACCGGTGATATAGTGGAAAGTGTAGGTCCAGACGGCGATTTGAGCGCCCACGTAAAAAAACTGAGCGACGACAGCAAAAACGTAATTTGTTTTGGATAGCAGAAACTTAACCGTGTCTCCGACGTGAGCCTTCTGGTCGTGTTCCTTGACTGCGGGCATGTTCTTATTGGTTGCGATCATCACCCAGAGCGCGATCAGCACTAGTGCGGAAATGAAGTAGGGGGTCATGACGATGTCTAGCTGCTCGACTTGGATCGCTTTGACTTCTTCAGGCGTCATGCCGTCTTGGATACGGGCGTTGACGACTTCGAGCTTTGTTAAAATGGCGAACTTGCAAAGAAACAGACCGATCAGTGAGCCGACTGGGTTAAAGGACTGTGCGAGGTTTAGTCGGCGCGTCGCGGTTTCCTCTGGCCCCATGGAAATGATGTAGGGGTTCGCATTCGTCTCAAGGATGGAAAGTCCGCCAGCGAGGACGAAGAACGCCAGCAGGAAAGGGCTGAACTGCAACATCAAGCTCGCAGGGTAGAAGAGCAAGCCACCTAGAATATAGATCCCGAGTCCCACCAGAACCCCCTTTTTGTAACCATAGACACGGGCGAGAATCGCTCCGGGGATGGCGAGCACGAAGTAGGCACCATAGAACGCGTTTTGAATCAATGCGGTTTGTGCGGTGCTCAGCTCGGGGAAGATCTTGAGGAACGCTTTGACCAAGGGGTCAGTCATGTTATTTGAGAGACCCCACATTGCGAAACAAGTCGCTAGCAGGATGAAGGGAAATACAATGTTCTTTGGAACAATCGGGGTTTTGTTGGATTCAGACATGAGAAATGTGTGTTAAGAGCTATGTGTGGCTGGAAGCATCAATCAATTTGAGACTGTGATTCGTAGCACTATATATGATTTTAGATTATTAAATTGAGTGGGGGACTGCTTGGTTTTGTGCGATCACCAAAAGACAAGATAGAGCGCGACTGTCGCCAGCACCACTCCAATGCCTACAATTTTGGCACCTGGGGATGTTTCGAGCTCAATTTGGTCGTTCACTGGCATTATGACTGGTTTCTCCATCGGCTTAACGAGCGTCAGGATTACACCGGCCAGCAGCACGATAAAGAAGCAGATCGCCATGCGGTCGAGGAATGCGATCTGCTCGGCATACCACCAACCGTTGCTGACTAGCCATGGGCCGATGGCCCATTTGAAGGCCCCGTAGGAGATGACATTCAGGCCGATACCGACTGCACCAAAATAGCGTGGGGTTCTGGGCGAAAAGAAGCCAAAGATAAAGACCGCCAATATGCCCGGTGAGATAAAGCCCTGAAACTCCTGAATGTAAGCAAAGATACTGGTGAAGTTATCCAGTGCCGGTGCTACTAAGCCTGCTAGGATTACGAAAAGCACGACGAAGAAACGGCCCACTTTGACTAGTTTGGCGGGGTCCTTTTCTTTGGTGAATTTGGAATATAAATCCATCGTCGCAATCGTTGAAGCTGAATTCAGCATCGAAGCTAGCGAACTGATGACTGCGCCGCAAAGTGCGGCCAGCACAAACCAAGACAACCAGGGCAGCGGTTGAATCAAGTTTCGCACCAATACGGGAAATGCTCGATCGTAGTCGTATTCGCCTGTGCTTGCATTCAGTAAGTCGCCGCTGAACAAGTTATAAGCCAATATTCCGGGAATCACGACTAGGAATGGAATGAGTAGTTTTAGAAAGGCTGCAAACACGATTCCCTTTTGCCCCTCTGCTAGAGACTTTGAGCCGAGGGTTCGTTGCACGATATATTGATTCAAGCCCCAGTAAAAGAAGTTGGGAATCCACAGCCCGATCATTAAGGCTGTCCATGGAATGTCGGAGTCCTCTTTGGGGCGAACCATATGGACTTTACCGCCGGACCCGTTGGGGCCATTGCGCACCTGCGCTTCACCATCGACGCCATCATTTAGCAGCATAAACCGCTCCCATGGCCCCGCTGCTGCCAGTTGCTCGACAGTCGCATCGGAATTGGCGACCTTGGTTAAAATGAGCTCTTCTGCCGGTTTTTCCGCCAGCACGCTGAAGGCCAGAAACATGACAATGGCTCCACCGATTATTAGAGCCGCGCCCCAAATTAAGTCAGTCCAGGCGCAGGCTTTTAAGCCGCCAATAAACACATACACCGCAGCAAATATGGCGATCAACCAGCACATGGTAGTCAGGCTGTTGAGCACTGGCACTGTGTTGTAATATTCAGACACAAACTTGGCGCCCGAAAAAATGACCGAAGAGGTCGTCACAAATACCAATGTAACAATCGCTGGAATCGCCATAGCCAGACGGGCTACGCCGTCGAAGCGGTATTCCAGGAATTCGGGGATGGTGTAGAGGCCAGCCTTTAGAAACTTTGGTAAAAACCAAAAGGCCACGATGATCAGGGTGACCGCTGCGAGCCATTCATAAGAGGCGATCGCCATGCCGAGCCAATTGGCCGAAGCCCCCGACATACCTACAAACTGCTCGGTCGAGATATTGGCGGCGATCAGCGAGAAGCCGACCAGCCACCAAGTGAGCCCGCGGCCCGCCAGGAAATAATCGGTCGCTCCTTTATTCCCCTCGAGGTCTTCATCGCGACTCTTCCAGATCCCGAGAGCGATCACGCCGACGACGGCCACGATAAATAAGACAACTTCTAATATATTCATAGTTTAATTGAGCTCACTGTGAACGGCTACATGACTAATTGCGATTAAGTAACTCCGGTGCTGAATAAATATGGGTTCAGGTCTAAAAGGCCGAGGTAATGGCTTCCAGCTTTGCACCTAGTAGGCGCTTGGCCAGTGGATCCAGATCGGCTTGGGCTCCCTGAATGTGAAAGGTGCGTTGCACGTGGCGCATGGTTTCGCCGGGCTTCAAGGCGGCTGCGGGCGAGGAAGTTTCCAGCTCGTAGAAGGGGCCCAGCGGTGCGACGCCAGGCTCCGGTGAACCGTCATTGTAGGCATTGATCACGTCCCCCGCATAGGGCTGCTCTTGTATTTCCCACATGGAGTTGACGTAACCATGCGGTGCTTCTTGCACGTTGTAGGTCACGATATTGAGCACTTGCCCGGCTGCATCGTAACTGCCGGCGATTCCTTTGGAGCGTTGCGGACTGATACCAATCTTACCGCGACGCGTGCCATCGCCTTTAAAAAAGAGTTTCTGGCGTTGCACCCGCAGGTAGTCTTGGGGCACCTTGCCAAAGTAAGTGTCGTTGACGCGTGGGCCGAGTGCTTGTTCGCCTCCTTGCTGGAAGGGAATCACCACGGTTGTTTCGGGGGATGGGTTATACATGCCTAAAATCCATATAGATGGCAGGCCGGTTTCTGGTTTCCATGCCTGGTCGCCGATGTTCGTCACCCGGTTATCTGTTTCATAGGCGACCATTTGGACGCCCTCAGGAAGCTGCACCTTGAGTGCTGCGGCAGCTTCGTCGGCATTGAGCAGGCTAACAGTTCTCTCAATGCGCATGTTGAAGACAGTGCCACTATAGTTCATTAGTTCAGCATCTTTGCGAAAGCTTGCGCTGGCCTGAGTCTGGTTTACCAACTCGAAGGGCTCTGTATCTATGACGGCCGGTGTCTTCCAATCAGCAAATTCAAATTGATCGCCGGGTTTGAAATACAGGGCATATTGTCCGCCTTCCGGCCCCAGCCAGAAGCGTTCCTCTCCGCCAAAGATATAGATGTGCTGCTCAAGCTTCCCCTTGGCCTCCTCTTCGGACATGAGGCCTCTCTCGATCACAGGACGATTGATCCAACCGAAACTTGGCCCCGCCTTGTAGTCGTAAGTGCTGGTCATGACGCGCCCTTGATAGTCGGGTGCGACCGCGACGGCTGCATCGCCGTCCTTGAGTGTCACGATTGGCGTGTGCTTTTTCATGAATCTGAGGTCATCTGAGAAAGCGCCTCCAGTTGAGGTCGAGATGTTGTTGCAGCCAACTGCAAATACAGCAGCGACACCAAGTGCACCGCTTAGGATCGAGGGGATGATTTTCATATTCGTGTATGTGTGTGGGGGAACCGGGGGTGTTTTAAGGAAGGCGATTGGGCAATTTTCTGATTCGCAATCGCACTCTAATCGATAAACTTATGAGTTGGATCGTTAGAGAGGAATGCCTTAGAGGGCGCTGATTCTATAGGTTTTTACGAGATAATAGTATCACGCGTATGCGTTAATTTGGGTCGCATGTTCAAAACGAGACTTAGGGTAGAAGCTTGAGCGGCATGGTTTTGGATGCATGTGAGTGGCCAATGGGTAGAGCTAAATGGGCGGTTTGTGTTGTGATTCATGCATACGCGCTATGGTAGAATGACTGGTTATAGTGCATAATGTCTGGCTATACAGGTGTGGCGCCATTCGCGCTGCTCATTTTCTAAGATCCACCCCCAATTACCCGACATTTGAGACTCTTTAAATATTCAGTTTTCATTCCCCTTTGCTTTGTGTCCACATTACTACTGGTCGTGGGGGCTCCCATGCAGGACGGGGCAGAGGTCGAGGTTGATTTTTACGTTTCTAATGTCGGATCGGATCAATGGACCGGGCGGCTTGAGGCTCCGAACGCCGATGGCACAGATGGCCCTTTTGCAACATTGAAGCGGGCGCGGAATGCTGTGCGAGCTTTGAAGCCGCGCGAAATGTCCGGGGACATTGTGGTTATGATTCGTGGTGGATGGTATCCGTTGCGCGAAACGCTGGTTTTTAGTTTGGAAGATTCAGGGGATGCCGACACGCGCATCACCTATGCCGCTTACCCCGGGGAGGAGCCTGTATTCAGCTCGGGCAAGGTAGTCGAGGACTGGAAAAAAGTCACCGCGACGATTCCCGGTCTGCCGGAGGCAGCCGTGGGAAATGTATGGGTGGCGGAGGTGTCCGGCAGCTTTCGGACGCTCTATGATGCGGAGGGGATGCTTCCTCGTGCGCAATCGGAGGGCTTTATCCCCCGCGTAGGAGGCTCCCGTAATCGAGTGGTTTTGCCCGCCGCGGACTTTAAAAATTGGTCGAATTATAAAGATGCAGAGATCGTGGTTCGTCCCCATCATGCATGGATCATGAATATTTTGCCGGTCGTATCGATCGATGAAGCCACACAGAGTGTGCACACTTCTGTGGATGCGACCTATTTGATGAATCCCTTGAAGTTTTTGCATTCGGAAAAGATCGAATCCTGCTGGGTGGAGAATGTGTTCGAGGCCCTCGACCAGCCGGGGGAGTGGGTTTTGGATACCCAAGCCGGTAAAGTGTATGTATGGCGGCGCAATGATTCTGCCGTCGTCGCGCCGCAGTTGACGGAATTGATCCGTGTCGAAGGGCAGGTGGACAAGGATGGCCCGCAGGACCTGCCCGTTCGTAATCTCCGTTTCGTCGGACTGACCTTTAAGCACGGTGAACGGTATCAAATCGACGAGAATGATGCGGGCTTGCAGCATGACTGGGATTTTTTGGATAAGGCCAACGCACTGGTGCGCTTTCGCGGAACCGAGGATTGTGCGATTGAGCAGTGCCACTTCCTACACAGTGGCAGCGGTGCGATCCGTGTCGATTTACACGGACAGAATAACCGGATCGTGGGGAATCATATCGAGCAGATGGGTGGCTCCGGAGTGCTACTGGCGGGCTACGGGCCAGGCACGAAGGACGTGAATCGAAACAATCTAGTATTTAATAATCACATTCACCATGTCGGGCAGATCTACTGGCACTCGCCCGGTATCTTCATTTGGCAAAGTGGTGAGAACCGCGTGGCCCACAATTTGGTGCATCACACGCCCTATACCGCGATCATTCTTTCGGGCTGCATGACGGAGTTTTTCGGCAAGGGCGGGCGCGAGTTGACCCGCACGATTCGCTGGCATGAGATTGGCGGCAGTTCGAAATCTTTCAAGCAGGCCAGCTTGGAGGACGTTCGCCCGTTTCTGCATTCGCACGATAACCAGATCGAACGTAATGAGATACATAATGCCATGGAGCGAATGGGCGACGGCAATGCGATCTACATTCGGGGCGCCGGCGCGGGCAATGTGATTCGTGAAAATTACATCCATCACCTGGTGACGCCAATGATCATGCAGTGCGCCATCCGCACCGACGGGGGGCAGATGGATACCTTGATCACGGGGAACCTGATATATAAATGCACTTCGCAAGGCATTATGCTGAAACTGAATAACCGCTGCGAAAACAATATCATCGCCGATGTGATTGCACCGCCACGCGGTTACTACCTCTCCGTTCGCGAAGGCCCGATGACAGGGGCCAGCATTCAGCGAAATATCTTTTATTCCTCTGGGGAGGACACAGTCTTTATTCACGAGCTCGGCCCGAAGAATGAAGGCGCTAGCGAAGACCGGCGCGGGCGGGAACTGGCGCGTTCGAAGGATGCCGAGACCGATTATAACATTTACTACAACGTGGCAGATCCGAGCCATGGCCGGGATTTCCTGAAGCAGCAACAGCAGGACGGCGTCGATACGCATAGCCTCGCGGTTGACCCGCTCTTCGTGAACCCTGCTGAGGGGGATTTCCGCCTGCGTCCGGATTCGCCGGCCATCCCAATGGGGATCCCTTCTTTTGATACATCAAAGGTCGGGCTCATTCCGAATTAATAGAAACTCAACGCAACTTACACTTCTTATCCTATGAAACGTATAATACTCCCGATCTTTGCCCTCGCTGTGGGCTCACAATTCCTCTCTGCCAAAGTGCCGGCGCAAGAAGCCTCGCCGAATCAGCCGCAAAAAAAGGATGTCAGTTTCGAATACCGTTTTGCGGATGAATTGCAGCAAACGCCCGATTCGATTGCGCGTCAGGAACAGTGGTTCCGCGATGCTAAGTTCGGGGCATTCATTCACTTCGGAGTCTACTCGGCCCTCGCAGGCGAATACAACGGTGTGGTTCCCGGATTTCGTTATTCCGAGTGGATTCAGGTTTCGGCCAAAATGTCCGCCGACGAATATCACGAAGTGGCCAAGACCTTTAACCCCGTCGACTTTGACGCCGATGCCTGGGCCAAAACGTTTAAGGATTCCGGCATTCAGTATGTTGTGATCACCTCGAAGCATCACGACGGCTTCGCCCTGTTTGACTCCATGGTGAGCGATTACAACGTGGTCGATTACACGCCCTTCAAGCGCGACATTATCAAGGAATTGAGTGAAGCCTGCCACCGTCAGGGGCTGAAGTTTGGGGTGTATTATTCGCATGCGCAGGACTGGGATGAGCCGGATGCGCCTTATTTAAATACACGCACCAAGCGCAGCATTTTACATCCGGAACTGCCGGAAGATTTCGAGCCTGACTTCGATCGTTACATTATGAGTAAGAGCTTGCCGCAGGTCGAGGAGTTGATGAAAAACTACGAGATCGACCTGATCTGGTTCGACACCCCCGTCGAGATGACTTTTGAGCGCGCGAAACTATTCAGCGACGTGGTGCGCAAGTATCGCCCCAACTGCTTGATCAACTCGCGCATCATTCATCGTGGCAAAGGTAAGATCCTGCAGGAGAACCTGGAGCTCTTCGATTATGTTTCGATCGGTGATAAAGAAGTGCCCACCAAGAAGCTGCCGCTCTACGTCGAGTCGCCGGACAGTGTGAGCACATCCTTCGGTTATAAGGCCAAGGGCAATCACCACTACCACACGGAAGTCGAAATGATTCATCGCCTCGTGCATACCGTCTGCGCCGGCGGGAATTCGCTACTCAACAACGGACCCATGGGCAATGGTCAACTCGATCCAGAAGCGGTGCGTCTCTATGGGGTGATTGGCGATTGGCTCAAAGTGAACGGTGAATCGATCTACCGCACCCGCCGCAACCCCTTGCCGGAGCGTCCGGAGTGGGGCGACATTTCCGTGAGCAAGGATGGGCAGACACTTTATCTACACGTGCTGGAATGGCCTGAAGCCGGAAGCATCGAATTGGAAGACCTGCCCGCAGCAGTCTCGGCAGCCTCGTTTCTGGCCAACGGTGAAGCAGTCAAATACACGCAGACGGGAGCGCAGTTAGAACTTATGTTGCCTAAAGCCGCATTGAATCCCTACGATACTGTGATCCAGTTGTCTTTGAACACTGCTTTGTAATTCCCATCCCCCATCTCTATGAAATTGAAACATACCCTCCGTGCTTCATTGCTCTTACTCGCCTGCGCTTGGCCCGTGTGCTCGCAGGCCGCAGATAAGCCCAATGTCATTATCGTCATTACCGATGATCAAGGTTATGGCGATTTGGGCTTTACCGGCAACCCGGCCGTCAAGACGCCGCACATCGACCAGCTGCGTAGTGAGGGCACACTGCTGAACGATTTTCACGTCGACCCAACCTGTGCGCCGACGCGTTCTGCTTTGATGACGGGGCGCTATTCCGCGCGGGTCGGGGTCTGGCACACGGTGCAGGGGCGCAACATGCTGCGCCGCCGCGAAGTGACGATGGCCGACATCTTTGCCGACAACGGCTATGCGACCGGGCTCTTTGGCAAATGGCACCTCGGCGATGTCTATCCCTACCGTCCGGAAGATCGCGGCTTTCAGCAGGCGGTTTACCACCAAGCAGGTGGCGTGGGGCAGGCGCCTGATTACTGGGGCAACGATTACTTCGACGATACCTATATCGTGAATGGAAAACCGCAGCGCTTCGAAGGCTTTTGCACCGATGTGTGGTTTGGGGAAGGGATGAAGTTTATCCAAGCCAACAAAGATAAGCCCTTCTTCGCCTATATTTCGACCAACGCCCCCCATAAGCCTTTGTATGCGCCACTTGAATACAGCGAGCCCTACGAGGGCGATCCCCGTGTGCCGCATCCGGAACTCTATGGGATGATTACCAACATCGACGACAACGTCGCCAAGCTGATGCAAATGCTCGAAGACGAAGGCTTGGCTGAAAACACGATTCTCGTATTTATGACCGATAATGGCACCGCCGCCGGTCTGGATGGTGGTCGCGGCTACGACGGCGGGATGCGCGGTGAGAAAAACTCGGAATACGACGGCGGACACCGCGTGCCTTTCATTCTACGTTGGCCAGCCGGGGGGATCGAGGCGGGCAAGTCAGTCGAGCGGCTGACCGCACACTTTGACATCTTGCCGACCTTTATCGATCTGATCGGTTTGGACGCGCCCGCCATCGACTTCGACGGCACCAGCTTGCGCGAGCTGCTCTATGGCGATGATTCGGACTGGCCGGAGCGTGCGCTGGTCGTGGAATCACAGCGGGTGGTTGACCCGATTAAATGGCGCAAGAGCGCGGTGATGACCGACGAGTGGCGCCTGGTCAATGGCACCGAGTTGTATCAGATCGAAGCCGACCCGAAGCAGCAGAACGATGTATCCGCTGACTATCCCGAAGTTTTTAAGCGCATGCGGGCGGAATACGATCACTTTTGGGACGACGTTTCCCGCGAGCACGATTTGACCAGCTATATGGTGATCGGCGCCGACGAAGCCCCCATCGTTACGCTCTCTTCGCACGACTGGCTGCTCGATCAATTGCCGCCCTGGAATCAAACACACATCATCCGTGGTGACGTGGCCGTGGAGTCCTTTTGGGCGATTGAGGTGGAGCAAACAGGCGAATATGAGATTTCGCTGCGCCGTTGGCCGGTCGAAGCCGACAAGGGCATCAATGACGGCAGCTACGGTAAAGCCTACAACTATCAAAAAGCCCGGTTACGCATCGGAGATATTGATGTGACGAAAGACATACCCGCCGGCGCGAAGGAAGTGAGCTTTAAGGTTCATTTGGAGCAGGGCGTCACAAAACTGGCTCCCGTATTCATCGGCCCGGATATGTCGGCGACACCGTATTATGCCTATGTGACGCACCAGCCCAAGCCAGGCTGGCAGACTCCGGCCGGCATGGGCATCCCCGTCTATGATCCGTCTTACGGTCGAGTGCCGCCGCAAAATTTGATTCGAGATATCCAGCCCTAGAGCAGTTCCAGAGAGGGGCGTTCTGCCTATAATTTCGAAAAAATTTACTCAGGCTGTTTCGGGGAAACTCACGCATACACGTTATTGAGCTTTTGTTCGGCTGTTTGTAGACTGCGCACACTATTTCTTTTATAAATAGTGTTCTAAAACTCTTATTTTACCCCAGTCTATAAAGTGATTAATACTAATCATCGTAATTTGTCCCCCATGTTTCAAAAGCGCCCTTCTCGAGTGGCGATGCCGATGCATGGGTTCGCATTAGTGATCGCATTGGGCCTAATGTCGTTCGTGGTTTTGTTGCTGCTGTCCATTTCAGCTTTGCTGCGTATTGAAGTGGCGGGTGCGGACAAGTCGCTACAGCGTATGAAGGCCGAACAAGTTGCCTTGCTCTCCTTAAATTTGGCTGTTGGCAAATTGCAGGGAACGGCTGGTGCCGACACCAGAGTGACTGCTCCGGCAAATACACTCTCGGGGAACCCGGATACCACGCCTCAATTGACAGGTGTTTGGCGTTCGTGGGAGGGATTAGACCATGATAAATCGGATGCTGGGAAGCCACTCGCGCCTAATTACTCGATCAAAAGCGAGGACTATAGCGAGGATAATCCCGAGCAAGGCCGTTTTCTTGGCTGGCTCGTTTCTGGAAGTGAGGGAGGCAACTCGGCTGATGTGCCACCCACATTGAGTGAGTCTGCAGTCACCGTGCCTCTACTAGGAAAAGGTACTGTGGGGCAGGATGCTTCCGAGGCCGACTATGCCATCGAGAATGAAGTGCATTTGGTGCCTACAAATATTGAAGATGAGGGGGCGCAGGGTGCTGCGTATGCGTGGTGGATTCAGGGGCTCAACACCAAAGCTTTAATTAAGCAGGCTGAGCCGCTGCCTGATGCGGATGAATTAGAGCTATGGGCGAATCGTCAAAATTCCAATGCTCACTACGATTCGGAGGTATTTGGCATTCCGGATAGTGATGAACTAAATCGTGTCGTTACATTTTCCTCATTCAAGCTACTCGATGCATCCGGCTCGACCGATGTGGGCGAAATTGCGCAGCAAAATTATCATTCACTGACGCATTATTCCAGAGGCTTGCTGACCAATGCCGCGACGGGAGGTTGGAAGCGCGACCTCTCGCTTTTCGGTGAAAAATGGCAGACTTTAGACCATAATTTCATCAATTCTAATCCCGACTATCGGGTGCCTTGGGGCACGCCTGTCTCTGGTTCGGGAGAGGGCGCAGGGGAAGACGAGAGTATTTTTTCAACCTTCAATCTGGCCCCCGGAGAGAGCAATGAGGCGGCCCTAAAATGGGATGTTTCTGGCAACAGTGCTTTAATTTACGGTTGGGGGACGGATCAACAAGTATCGATGACTTGGAACAGTCTTGCTGACTTTGCATCGCTGTACAAAAACCTTCAACAGGATGCGAATGGGAATCCTTATTATAATTTCTACAATTCATTAAATACCAGTTCTCGCGCGACGGGCGAAAGATTTTCTATTATTGAGCCTATGATCGTGCGCTGGCAAACGATACTTAGTTTGGCATCTCAGGCCGTTACAGAAGAGGACGAGACTACCTATGTTCCGCTGGTGGGAGTTAGTCCCAGTGTGACTTACTACAATCCTTATAATGTGACGATCGATTCCACAGGCTATTATGAGGATACTTTACAGATCGATAAGGGGGAATTTCCGATTAAGCTAACTTTCGAAATCGATGAGAAAACGATAGTGCCATGGCGGCTGCCCTTACTCATGGGAATGAATACCGTTAAGAATAATCAGAATCGATGGAATGTGAGACCCATGATCTCCAGCCTCGCTGATCAGAAATGGAAACCGGGGGAGTCGAGGATTCTTGGTCGACCTAATATCAGTGGTGTGGTCAGCGGTACGAGTAACGTTAATATTCGTTCGGGTATGTCGGATGTGCCGTATTTTACCAAGCTGCGCAACAGTCTGCAAGATAAGACACAGATGCCTGAGAATGGGTATGAGGGGACGGGGACCTATGAAGTTAAGTGGGAGCGTTATGCGCACTCTGGAAGTGCACCAGGTTGGCTGCGAACTGACAAATCGAGAGTTTCGACGACTAGAAGCCTGCCTTTTCACGTGTCTGCCGACGCAGACGAAATTAATGAAAAATCACCTATTAATCTGACTGCGGATGAGAGAGCTGTCAGTGTCACTTTGAATTCTGTCAACTATGATGAAGAGAAGTTTGAACCTTTTTTGTCGATGGCCCTGACGAAGCGGAACTTGTTTGATACTTATGCGGCGAGTAAAGGGTACGTGAACAATAAATTAATTTTATCCCCTGTCATATTGACCTCTGGCGAGGGGATTGAGAAGTCCTCTTATGAATGGAAAATTGATCGTTTGAATGGGCAGGTCGATCCGAACATTTTAAATTATAATGATGATCTGAGTGCGGGAACTGATGTCAGTGCTTTTGTCGGCACCTCTTTCGCATCGGAAAGTGGACTTGCCCGCTGGGTGACGGCGGAGTTGCCGATACAACCCTTACTCTCAATTTGCGAATTACAGCATTTCGATCCGGCATATATTAGCCCTGATGTCCCCCGGGTGGCCAATGCCTTGGGCAATAGCCATGCGACTCCTTTCATTCAGAAGAATGAAATTCAGATAGCTGGCCAGGATGGCTACGATCATAGCTATGTCTTTAACCATATCATGTTTGATGATTGGTTCGTATCTTCCATCTCACCTGAATTGGAACCGTTTTCGGCCAATATCGTTGCGGGGCGTGAAATTGACGCGGTGTTGAAAGACTTTCTGACGGGGGAGGGAGAATTGAAGAATACAGCTTATGTGCCCGCATTCTTATTAACCGAAGAGGCCGCGGAAGAATATGTCGAAGGTACTTATAAAAATTCAGCCAATTCATGGGCCAGTGTCGCAGCGGATCTGGAAGTGAAAGGGATGTTCAATGTCAACTCGACCTCCGTGGATGCCTGGAAAGCGTTACTACGTAATGTTAAAGACGGGCGGGTGCCGCACCAAACAGTTGATACTGAAAACCTCGGAAGTTGGGAAATGGATTTGGGCCCTGAATACGCCGATGCCCCTGTGTCGCGGACCAGCGTGACGGGCGATGAGTTCTCCTCTGGTAACGATGCACAGTTGCTGGCACAGCCCTTGGAGTGGACGGATACACAGTTGGATGCCTTGGCGGAGGAGATTGTGAAGCAAGTGAAGTTGAGAGGTCCATTTTTATCCTTGTCAGAATTTATCAACCGTCAGCTCTCGAACGATGATGACTTGGCGCTGGCCGGCGCTGTGGAATCGGCTTTGATGGCCTTGGCGGACTATGGAGTGGGCGACAGTAAAAATCCCTACAGTGAAATTCTTTCAGTATTCCCAGTGGATGAGATGGAGTCGTACATCGATCAAGATGGAGTGGAAGTGCAATATCCCAAATATCTAGCTCGTCAGTTCTCGGATCATGAGAGTTATTACGAATTCCCTAAAGCGGCGGAAGGGCATGTGGCCTATGGCACGCCTGGTTGGACGCGCCAAGCCGATATTTTGCGGCCCATCGCACCGGTTTTGAGCGTGCGTGACGATAGCTTTACGGTGCGCAGTTATGGAGCCACCAAGGATCTGCGCGGCAATATTGTTGCCGAAGCTTGGTGCGAAGCTATTGTTAAAAGAACGGCGGAGTATGTGGACCCCAGCAATGAGAAGGATGATTTTGTAGACTTGAGCGATGTGAATGAGGCCTTTGGGCGCAAATTTGAGATTGTTGCATTTCGTTGGTTAACCGAAGATGAGCTCTAGCGGAATATTAGATACATTATGAAAACTTTGCTTAGTTTACTGTTTCTGTTGTGTGCGTGCTTACCCTTGCAAGGACGTGTAGGGCGGATTTTGTATTACAATAAACCTGCGAATGCACCGGATCGGGTTTACTTGTATGTCGACGGTCAGTTTCACAGTGAGGTTGACTTGCCTAGCTTTCAGTTTGGTCAGGATATTGAATTTGAGCAAGGGCGCGGCGTCCTGAAACTCATCTTCTCTCCTCGATTATTGGAAGAAGGAGAGCCGCTTCCGGAAGGTTTGCCCTCTGTAAATGTTCGCAAGGGCTGGGAGAAGTTTTTAATCGTAGTCGTTGAGAGCCAGAAGAGCTCCTTACTACCGATTAAGCCCATCGTTATTAACGCGAATGAGAAGCATTTCGGTAATGGGGATTTTCTATTTATGAATTTGACCCCCAATCTGCTAGGAGGGACCTTTGGTGAGGAACAGATCCGAGTGGCCCCGCGTAAAATGCATGTCGCTAAAATGGCGGCCTACCAAGGAGAGTTTCTTGATGTCAAGCTGGACTATGTCAGGCCTGACGGTCAAAAGAAACGGCGTTGGATGATTTATCAAGGCTGGCGAATTTTGCCGGACCGCAGAACCCTGGTCTTCTGCTATGTGCCTGAGGGGCGTAAAACGATGAAGTACTTTGCGACGCAGGTGAAGAATATGTGAATGAAGAATCGGGCATTGGGGCAGGTTTTTTGCCGGCTCTGGAGCGATTGATATTATGAGAACTTTAATTTATTGGTCATTATTTTTATGTGTATCTTTGTCGTCGCAAGCGACAGTCGCTCGAATACTGTATTACAATCCACAAGAGACGGCACCTTCGACCATCTATATGTATGTCGAGAATCAATTGCTGGGAGAGGTGAATGCGGCGCTGGATTTTGGTGACGACGTAAACTTGGATACCAGCGGTGAAACGATCGAAGTGGTTTTCTCGCCGACGCAGATTGTTGAGGGAGCCAAACTCGCAAGTGGCTTGCCCACGGTTACTGTGCAGCAGGATTGGGAAAAATGCCTGATCGTCGTTGTTGAAGCGGCTGGGAATGAGCGCTTGCCGGTGGAGGCTTATGCGGTGAATGCAGACGCGCATTTCTTTGGACAGAGTGATTTTCTCTTTATTAATGGCAGTCCAAATCGTCTGCTGGGCACCTTTGGTGAGAAGCAAATTGAAGTGAACTCTCAGGATTTAAATGTCGTTCAGATGGCGGCGCATCGTGGTGAGTTTTTAGATGTTAAAATCGATTATATTCGACCAGACGAGGATGGTAAGCGGCGTTGGATGATTCAGCAAGGTTGGCGGGTGATGGCAGATAGAAGAACAGTGGTGCTCTCTTATCAACCTGCGGGACGTACTAATATGAAATATTTCGCTGTGCAGCTTAAGGACTTTTAGTCAGAGCTCTGTGCGGTTTAATGCATTGCCCCATCCAGCATCGTTCATTTATTCTGTGTCCATGTTTCGATGTTTTTTGTGCCTCGCTTTATTGATGAGTGCTTGCGCTTCAGTGGTGTTCGCAGGCGGCCGTTCGATTGCTGAATTAGAAACGCGAAAGGCGGAGATTGAGCAGGAGCTAGAGTTGTTATCTCGACCCAGTTTACGCGGAGGGACCGGGGCGATTGGTTTTCACTCTTTCCCTTACTCGGAGTCGGAGAATGCCTTCTGGCTTAAGGTCGATTTAAAGGAAACGCATCGCATACACGAGGTGGTGCTGATCCCGGTGCTCTGGCGTGATATGGAAGAGGGTTTTCGTGAGGATGCCCTCCCTGATGAGTTGCAAGTCTATGCAGGGACCGAAGACGACCCCATAGGAGTGCTGGTGGCCGAATATCGGACTCCTGTTGGCAGGTCGCCTGGCATCACTCCGATTGTGTTGCCTGTCGAAGAGACGGAAGCCTCGTGGGTGCGGATTGAAGGCCCACGACTCTCTCGTCGCTTATTTGACAATCAATATGTTTTTCAGATGTCCGAAATAGCCGTTTTCAGCGGAGGGGTCAATGTGGCCTTGCGCAAGCCGGTCACCACTTCGCTCAAAACCGCGCGCGATCCGTCCGGAGCTTGGGATATTTCTTTTCTGGTCGATGGGATTACGCCCTACATCATGAACTCTGCCCGCGGAAAGCAGAGCGTGGGCTATCTGGGTGATTTCGGCGCTACGCCCGAATTGTATCTAGACATGGAAGAGCCGCAGACGATTACGGAGATTCATCTGCATGCGGTGGAGCAGAGTAACACGGTGCCACAGGCTTTTATCGGGGATTTGGGGATTCCCCGAGAATTTAGGATAGAAGGTTCGGAGACACGGGATTTTGAGAATCCGGTGGTCTTGCTGTATTGTCATTTTTCCGGCATTTCGCAGATGGGGCCGATCATGATGTGGCATATTCCTCCGACCCAGTGTCGCTACGTGCGCATTGTAACGCTTGAGTCCGCTTCTTCCGAGTTGGCACATGGACGGGAGACGCGGATCGGTTTTTCTGAGGTGGAGTTGATCGCCGATGGCGTAAATGTCGCCGAGGGCAAAGAGGTCTGGACTGAACCAGTTATGCGCAGCCGGCGCAGTCCAGGAGCACTCACTGATGGGCATAATTATTACGGTCAAATTCTGCCCACCCGAGCTTGGCTGCAGGAATTGGCACTGCGTTTTGATCTGGAGACGGAGCTAGCTGCTTTGAGGCAGGAGTTAAGTCGAAAGTATTCACGCCAAGAACAATTACTCTTTTGGATGCGCTGGGGCTTAGTGGTGGCCTGTTTTGCGGTAGTCTTTATCGTATTTTACAGTCGTACTTTACGCATTCGGCATGAGGCGCGGGTGCGTGAGCGCATCGCTGCCAATCTGCATGATGAGCTCGGTGCTAATTTGCATGCAATCGGGATGTGGAGCGACATCGCCCAAGAATCTGTGGATGCGCCGGATTCATTGCGGGAGAGCCTACAGCGAATTCGGGGATTGACGGAGCGCACGGGGGCTTCTGCACGCCTGTGTTCTAACATGCTTGAGGCCGAAGGTGTTTGTGAAGATCTGGTCGATGAGATGAAGCGCGAAGCTTCGCGCTTGCTGGCCGATATTCGTTATGAGCTCAAGTTTGAGGGAGAGGCTGCGATCAACCGCCTGTCGCGTCGTCAGAGGATTGATATCTTTTTATTTTTTAAGGAGTCGTTGACCAATATCATTCGGCACGGGCAGGCTACGGGCGCTCTTATCGTATTGTCGGTGGCTAAGCGCGATGTGACGTTGACCATAGCGGACGATGGCTGTGGACTGAGTGGTGGCTTACCCAATTCTTTACAACGACGTGCCAAGTTGATGCGTGCCAAAGCTGGTGTGGAGCATCCGGAGGAGGGGGGCACTCTAGTCTGGCTTAAGCTGAAGGCTCGCTAAAAAATTACATCCAATAGATAATATGATTATGAAAATGCCGATAAGAGTGATGCTGGTCGAGGACAATGAAGAGTATCGCGATGTCATCAAATTTGCCTTAAACCGTGAAGAAGACCTCGAGCTGTTTAGTCAGTTCGGCACTGCAGAAATGGCGATCAGCAGCATCGGTAAAATACGCTCCAAGCTGTTTCCGCAGGTCATCTTGCTGGATATGCGTTTGCCGGGGATGAGTGGCTTGGAGGCGATCCCTCACTTTCAAGAGTGCTTGCCAGAGGTTAAGATCATCATTCTCACACAGTCGGATGCGGAAGCCGATGTGGTGCGGGCCATTGCTTTGGGGGCGTCTGGATATTTACTCAAGTCGGCGACCGTGCAGCAGGTCAACGAAGCGATTCGAACCGTGATGCAGGGAGGGGCCTCGCTGGATCCCAAGGTAGCTGCCTACATCGTCAAAAGTCTGCGTGAGCGCCCCGTGCCGACTTCCTCCAAAAAACTATTGTCCGACCGGGAGACACAGGTGCTGGAGTTGTTGGCAGATGGTTTGCAAAAACGTGAAATCGCGGAGCAACTGCATATCAGTTATCCGACCGTTGATGCGCATGTGCGGCATATCTATGAGAAGCTGGATGTTCGAAATGCGCCCTCAGCGGTGAGGACGGCTTATCGGATGGGGATTTTCGATTCAGACGAGTGGATCTAGCCTTGGCTTCTGTATCATTCTAGGCCTATGGCCGCCTCTCGTGAGCAGGTTTTGATACCGAATCGTGGTAGAGAATGTGACGCAGTATAGTGTATATAAGCGATAGTTTCCTGTCGTGGAAATGATATATTGAAGTGCTATTATGCTTCGACCTGTGCTATGTGCCTAGTCGTTTCATTTAACGATACTAGCCCCATATATTTTCATCGCTGAATTGCCTACGGTCCGTATGGCACTTCGGCTGCTCCCATGACATGATTTACCCCTTAAAACGCATTGCTGCAATTTATTGCTTGTTTGCTTTCGTGTGGATCGCAGTGGCATCAGCAGCGCCAAGAAATGAATCGTTGGCGGGGCAAATACAGCGTGCCAAGGCTTTGATTGGCAGTCAGCAGCTTGTTAAGGCGCGTCCGCTGCTACAAAGTTTACGAAAGAATCCCGATGTGGATAAGGGCGTTCACCCCACACTCGACTTCCATATCGCACTTTCCTACGTATTTGAGTATTTCCAGACGGATACACCGGCCGCCTTGCAGGAGGCGATTCAGCGTTTCACTGTTTTTACCAAGACTTATCCGAAGCACACGCTGGCTCCTGTGGCGCGTTACAACCTGGCGGATTTGCAAGCGGCCTCCAAAGAGTTTAAAGCCGCGCTTCAAACTTACATAACACTCTATCGCAATCCGGTGCCGGGCATTGAGCGTGACGAGGTGCTGCGGAAAATTATTTTAATCTATATTCTAGAGAATCAGTGGGTAGCTGGCATCCCTTACTTCGAAGATGGCATGCGCTCTGCGGAGTCCTCGCAAGACCGCGTCACCTATGCCGCCTATTTGTTGATAGCAAAAGCAAAGCAAGGGAATGTCAGTGATTCCCGGCAGTATCTTGAATTCTTTAATAGCTCCGCGCCAGTCTTTTATACGCCCCGTTTCAATGCATCGTTAATGGAGATCGGTGACCAGTTAAAGTCAGAAGGAGACTTGGCGAGCGCCAGTTTGTTCTATCGCTTTGTACGGCCCTATGAGGCGCTGGAGAGCGGTTTGAGCCATTATATCGAAAGCTTGCAGCGCGAGGTCGCGCGCTACGTGGGCAATGTGGTGTTGCGAAATTTCTACCAGCAAAAGAAGACTGAGTTAGACAACGCGCAGGCCGACCTCGCTGCCTTGAAAGCGTCGACAAACTACACGCCACTCCTTAACTGGCGCATTGCCAGCGTATACATGGATATGGGGCGCGATTGGGAAGCTTATTGGCGTTTTCGGGTGATGGTCGACACGTATCCCCAGCACGAGTTCGCCGAAGATATTCTTTTCTTCTCCTTATCGCTGGCGCGTCAACTGGGGCTGCGTGAGGAGGCCGGTAAATTATCGGAGCGTTATTTAGGAAGCAATAGCTACGAGAAATATCGTGGCACAGTCGCCGATGCGCTCTCCACTGATTATCTTGAATACGATGAGTTTGAGGAAATTTACCAACTGACACGCTGGTATCTTGAAGGAAATGCCAACGATGCGGCAGCGTCTTTGCTTCTCTTCAAACATGGTATGGCGCGTTTGACGCGTTTTGAGACGCGTGAGCTCGTTGAGGATTTTCAATATTTTAAGGAGCGCTATGATCGCAGCAAAAGTGCGTTGGTTATCAATTATTTCTTAGGAATTGGACAGCTCAGTGAGGAGAATCACCAAGCCGCGTTGGAGCTGTTCGAAGAGGTGATTGCCGACCCCAATACCCGCTTCCGTGCGGATGCGAGCTTTCGCAAGGCACTGTGCGTGATGGGCTTGGATCGGCTCGTCGAGGCGAGAGATCTGATCCTCGATTTTGTGGCGAAATATCCCGACAATCCGTTGCGTGCGCAGGCCGAGCTTGTGTTGGGCAACTTGGTGCATCTACTCGGCGATGTTGAGTCGGCTCTAGGGCATTATTACCAGATTGAGCCGCATACGGATGATCCGGGATTGCTCGCTTCCGGGGAAATGAAGGTTGCTCAAATTTTCTTCGACCGCAGGGAAGAGGAGGCTGCGATCGCTCGCTTGCAGAAATTCATTGATGCCTACTCGCAAGAGCCGGAAGTGATACCAGTGGTGGTCGCATTGTCGGACTTCTACGACCAACTCGATCAACCGAGGCGGGCATTGAACAGTATCCAACAACCGCTTGATCAATTCTTTGATATGACTACGGTCGATGAACTGGACAGTCTGCTAGTCGACTATCTGATCAAGGATCGCGCCTTGCGTGTGATGCGCGAGAAGACCGATGCTTTTTTGCAGGAAATCTCTCAATCGCCGGAATTGCTTAGAGATTTGGTCGGTGACCGCGCGAAACAATACCGCTTTTTCAAAGAAAACTCGCAAATAGATGCTTTGGTGAAATATCGCTTCGTGCGGGACGATGTATTTCGTACTGCCATTCTGGACTACTATAAGCAATGGGACGCGGCAGCTGCCGAGCAGGCGGCCTTGCAGAATGAATCGATTGAGGGAAAGGCTGAGCCCGAACCGAAGCCTTATCCGGTGGTTGAGCATGCCGTGTTGGAAGAGTTGAAGGCTGAAATTCGAGAGCTCAATCAAACCATCCCGCAGCAAACTGCCGATGATTGGCTGGAAAATCGTCTGGTTCGTGCCAGCGCGGCGGATAACTTACCCTTGGTTGTGCGCATCGAAGCCGCACTTGCGGCGACGCAAGAACCTAAGCTCCAGCCACGTCCGGAGCTGGTGCGCCTGATTGAAAACGAAGCGATTTGGTCAGAGATCGGGCCCGCAGGCCAGCTGTGGATTCTCACTGTAATCAGCGAGAGTCGTCCCGGGCAAGCGGCGGGTATTCTGGAACTTGCTAAAGCCGACTTCATGAATACCAGCGTCGAGCTGGATATGCACGTCCTGTTGGCAAAGACCTATCAAAGGCTCGGTCAAATTGAAAATGCGATCGAACGTTACAAGATATTGATCAAACGCTTTGCCGCCGCAGACGAATCCTGCGAGGCAGCCTTAACGATCGGTCGCCTGGAGATTGAACGGGAGAACTTTGAGGCTGCGCGCAAACAGTTGGAGATGATCCTTTATCAAAATCAATGGCGGGGGCTACGCCACGGGCAAGCCTTGCTATGGATCGGTCGTGCGTATGCAGCTGAGGCTAAGTTTTCGGAGGCACATGGTTTCTTTGAGCGCATTATGCTCGGTTACCCAGGCTTTAACGAATTATTGGGCATCGCCTACTACGAAGATATACTCGCATTGAAGCAAATGGGGGAGATGTCCAGTGCACAGACAGTCTACGAAGCTTTTAATATGACGCCCGGTTTGGAAGATACGGAAGCGGCTGCTTTAATCAGAAAGGAATTCGAATGAGACGAGCTTGGCATTTTGGAATTGGAGCGCTCTGTATCCTGGTCAGTGTGCTGCCTATAGCGCACCTATCTGCGCAGGTCGGCGACTATCAGGAGCCGGACTTTAGCGAGGCAGCACCAGTCCGGATGGAAATTCTTCAAAACGGTGGCGAACGTAGACTGGGCGCGCGCTTCGTGCGGCCATCCTCCACCGGAGTCGAGATCGAGATGTTGGATGGGGATGGCGCAATCATCGTCGGTTGGGATCACATGGATCAGTTTACCATCAACATTCCGATGACGGAAGAACTGGAACGCGCGCTTTCGCATCAGAGTCCGCAGAAGCGTGTCGAGCTATTGGAAGGGCAGGTTTGGCCACTCTTGCCGCTGGCTAGCATACGATCTGAATCGACGAACGTGCACATTCTTATAAATGCTTACATCGAGGCGGTCATTCAGTCTGAGGATTGGTTGCGCGGCTATAAGATGTCTCAATACATGGCCTTGAACCGTAGTCCCGGCGAAACGGTGCGCCACCTCTATACAGTTGCCGAGAAGTTATTTACGATCGATGAACAGGAAAAAGCGCTGCGCTTGCTCGATCAATTGACCGCCGCGCGCCCGGCGCAGGAGTTGCGTGTTTTGGGGTGGAGCGTGGCCGCACGCATGCTGGATATGCGCCTTTTCGAACCATCGCGTCGCGTTTTTCAAACGATTGCAGACGCAACTGAAGGCCTGCGTCGCAAAGAAGCTTTGCTACATTGTAGTTATCTCAGCCTGGAGCTGGGCGAGCCTGAAGTGGGCGAAGACTTTCTGAAGCAGGCGCAGTTCATTTTTGAAGAGAATGGACAAACGGTCGGGATGGAGGATTTGTGCGCCGGTGTGCAGGCCTTTCAGAGCGGTGAAACAGACCAATCGCTGAACCATCTGAGTCGTGCAATGGCTTTTTTGCCAGCCACCAGCCGCATCCAACAACCCGTGCTCTACTATATTTATCTCTGCTATTGGAATCAGCAAAAAGCGGAAATCGCACAGAATATACTCGATGAAATGGATCTGATTTTTCCCGACGGCGCTTACCTGGCGACTTTGAACACAACCACCACTACTGAAAATTGATATGCACCTAATGACACGAACACGAACGAAGGTCGCCTTCATGGCAGTGCTCTACCTTGTATTTACCGCCTTTGCGTTGGCTCAAACTGAAGAGTCCGCAGCTGCGGCGGCAGGCACGACCGAGCGGAGCTTTCTAGAAATGATCGCCCAAGGCGGGTGGGCGATGTACCCGCTCGGCTTTCTATCGATCTCCGCTCTGGCGCTGACGGTCTATAATTTTATCGCGCTGCGACCGAAGGATTTTTTCAACGACGAAATCGCGACCGAACTTGGTGGTAAGTTAGGGGATCTGGATATCGCAGCTGCCAAAGAGCTCTGTATCGAAAACCCATCCCCTTTGACGCGTATTGTAAATCACGGTTTGGATTCGGTGCGTGGGGGGCAGATTGATACAGACCTGTTTCGCCAACGCCTCGAAGCCGGTTCAGGCAAAGAGCTAGCGCAGCCATTTGTGGTGATCAACTACCTATCCATCATCGCCTCTATTTCCCCCATGCTGGGGCTGTTGGGCACAGTTTCCGGTATGGTGAAAGCCTTTAGTTCGATCGCCACAGTGGGTATGGGCCAGCCTGACCTCTTGGCAGGTAACATTTCGGAAGCTCTGATCACCACGGCGACTGGCATGATGGTCGGTATCCCCACCATGTTCTTCTTTTTCTATTTTAAGAATCAATATGGCAAACTGGTTGCGGATATGACGATGTATTTAGACGACATGTATGGTGATCTGGTGCACGGCTTACGTGGGCAAGCCTCGCAGGCACAACCGGCGCGCTCGCTGCCGCAGGCACCGCGCAAGCCTAGTCAATAAATTAAATTTCAGCTGTTCGCATAATGAGCCTGCAAGTTTATAAAGTGCCGCAAGAAGGGGAGGGCTTTGATCTCACGCCGATGATTGACGTGGTCTTCTTGCTCATCGTCTTTTTTATGACGGTCGCCAGCATGTTGGCTGCGGAAAAGATCGATATGAATTTGGCTGTGGCCGAAGAGTCGGCTATTCCTAAAGCCATCAAAGAGCGCGCCACCTTTTCTGTTTTGCCAGATGGCTCCTATTACTCGGGTGCCAAGCAGATTAGCGAATCACAACTCAATGCCGAGATGGAGCGCTTGGTTGAATTGAGTCCTAAGATTAAGATCGTCGTCCGCGCCGATAAAATGGCAGAGCACCGGCACGTCAATAAGTTGCTCTCCATCTGCGCGCAGAACGGCATCAACGATATTATTTTCGCCACTTATCAAAGCGACCTCTAGCTAGTATGAAAGCCTCGGATATATTTGAAAGCGCGGGCAAGCCCGACCTGACACCCATGATTGATGTGGTCTTCTTGATGCTCGTCTTTTTCATGGTGACGACGGAGTTGGTCAAACAAGAGGCCGATTTGGGCATTCAGCTGCCCTCGCAGGCTGCGCCAACCTCCACGCCGGAGCTGCCCTCGAAGCATACGATCGATATACTCCCGGATGGCACCGTATTGCTCAACGGGGGCGACTTGGGAGAGGATCCCTACGGCGATCTATCCGGACTTACCAGTATGCTAGCCGGATTAAAGGCCTCGGCGGACCGCTTGCAGAAGCAAACCATCGTGACCATTCAGGCAGATGCGTTTTCTCCTCACTATCGTTCGATTGATGTACTCAATGCCTGCTCCAGAGCTAAGTTGAAGTATGTGTCCTTTAGTCAAATGTAGACACTGTCCGTCTTTAAAAAACTCATTGCCTTATATATTATGTCCTCGGAGAGCAGCAGTCCACTTCCGCATAACCAGAACGAACTGGGCAAGACTCTACGCAGGCCCAAAAAGCGTGGCGCGGTCTTTATCGTGATTGTCGTTAGTGTGGGCGTGCACTTACTTGGCTTGGGGATCTTTGGCGTGATTAAAATCGTTGAGACGATCTCGCCTCCGCCGGAGTTTGAAGCACCTCCCGTGGTCGAGGTGGAGACGCCACCACCGCCGCCACCACCGCCGCCCGCGACGCGACGCAGCACAAAAAGCCTGCCCCGGCCACAGCCACTAGCTGCTCAGAATCCGCAAAATGTGTCGGTGCCTGCCATCGTGATGCAGGAGTCGGATTTGTCCTTTGGTCGTGGCATGGGCGGCGGCCTCGGTGATCTCGGCGGCGGGATCATGGATCGTGTGGATATCAGCTTCTTTGGCATTGAAGGAGGGAACAATGTGGTGGTTCTTTTTGACCGCACCGGTTCCGGTATGGGGATTTTCAAACGCACCCGCGAAGAATTGCAGAAGACAGTGGAATCTATGAAAGCGACGTCCGACGCTCGACTCGCAGTGATTTACTTTGGTGGTAAAGAAGGAGGGCATCAAGGCATCAGTCGAAATGGCAGTGATCCGACGCGGCATGACTTCTGGTGGCCTAAAGGTGTACGTAGTAATAATTGGATACAGCCGGGGCAGGGGGAGGCCGAGTCGCTACTCGATGAACTCAATGCGATTCCGAACCTCACGGGCAAACTTGCACGCTTTGTTTCCAGCGACGCGCGTGATGTGAAACGCGGCAAGGCGTATTTCGTATTGGGTACAAATTATTGGGGCGCGCTGGAAAACGCTTATAAATTGGATCCGCCACCGGATACGATTTATCTGATGGTGGAGCCAGATGTCGCTTTTACCAATCCCGGAGTGGTGCAAAAGTCTATCGCCGCTTGGAAGAAATACGGCGTCGAACGTCCCGAAGGCACGAAAGTTATCTTCGTTGTCGGCAAGCCAGCCAAAAAAGTTAAAAACAAACCTGCGCTCGCGCAGATGGTCAATTTTATGAATGGTGGAGGGCTCAGCCCAGCGGAAATTCAGAAGCTGATTGTTTACGATTAAGCCTTTAGGCTGTCCTTATCATAGGTCGCAGATTCATGCGTATGCAGGATATGCGGAGCGCTGTATTTAGTCTATTATATAGTGGTTCAATGGGGTGCGCCGAGCGCTCCCCGCCCTCTGTTTATGAAGCTCTTTCCATTACTGCTGTCCTGTATTGCTGTGCCTTGCCCGCGTCTGCTGGTGAACGGCCCAATATCATCTACATGATGGCGGATGATGGGTATACCGCGTGCGAAGCGAGAGCGGGCGGAAGACTCATATTGAGAACCTTAATCAAAACTATTCAGCATGATAAAAAAAATATTTAGAGCGCAGCTTATTAGCGCTTCACTGATGATTGCATCTTTTCAAACAGCATCCGCTGTGGGGGTATCTGAGTTTTATGAGTCTCAAGTTCCTGGAGACTATATTCTTGAGGCCGAGAAAGGCTCATGGACTTGGGGCATGGCACCCATATACGATGAGGCGGGGCGGCTGCATGTTTTCAATTCAGTGATTCCTGAAGATGGATCTTGGATCAAGCACAGCAAGATCGTGCATTGGGTCGCTGATAGTATCGAGGGCCCCTATACGCTCTTGGGCGACGTCTTTGCCAGCGAGGAAGCGAGTTACCACAACCCACAAATCTCTAAAGTTGGAGATACGTATGTATTGGTTTATTTGTTGAATCGTCATTCAGATGGCAACGGTTCGCGTCAAGAAGTCGGGATCGCGACCGCCAAGTCTTTGAACGGCCCTTGGACGGAAAGCCCGCACAATCCAGTAATCGCCGCGTCGGGGAAAATGGGCGGATATAACATTGTCCATGCCTCGAATCCTAGTTTCGTAGTGACTCCAGAGGGGCAGTATCGTATTTATTTTAAGTCGATGATCGATCAGTTGCCGATCAAGCAGGCATTCCGTGAAATCTCTTTTGCAGTCAGCGAGCAGATTGAAGGCCCTTATGTTAACTATGAAGGGAATCCGGTCATCTCCTACGTCGACGAGCAAGTGGACATCGAAGATCCCTACGCATTCTATTATAAGGGCATGTATTATATGATTGTCGAGGATCGGCGCGGTGTGAAAAACATGCTGGAGGGCAATCCGATTCCGCAGGAAAAAATCAAGAACGGCGGTTATCGTCCCGGTCTTATCTATCAATCCGTGGATGGCATTGATTGGGGACGCCCGATGGTCGGCTACAAAACCAATGAAAGCTACTTTGGCGATCCATTGGCGCGCAGCGAGCGTCCGAGCATCCTGTGGAAAGATGGCGAGCCCGAATATCTCTTCCTCTCCTGTCATGACGACAAGCCTTCGGCCGGTTACTATATTAAGATTGATGCGTGGACGGGCGAATCGATGTCACAATAGTTAGTGAGCGAATTTTAGAAATTTACAGCCCAATACCTTATAGTGGTGATAGACGAGCACGGTCGCTTTCTGTTACAGTTAATCTAGCCAACATTGCCCATCTGCACATTTGCAAGCCAATTCCCCTTTTATGAAAGTTACAAAGACCATCGCGTTCACGCTCTCTCTTATGACCTCTTTGAGCGGCACGATTGCCCACGGCTCAAGTCTCAGTGAGTTGAAGGCCTCGAAGCCAAACATCATATTTGTCATCACAGATGACCAAGGCATGGGTGACCTGTCCTGCATGGGGAACGAAGTGGTGCAGACACCGCATATTGACCGTTTTCATGACAAGGCGCTGCGCTTCACCGATTTTCAGGTCAGCCCGACTTGTGCGCCTACCCGTGCTGCGTTGATGAGTGGGCGTGTGCCCTTTAAAAATGGTGTCACACATACCATCTTTCAGCGCGAACGCATGGCGCTGGATACCTATACCTTTCCACAAGCCTTGCAGTCGGCAGGCTATGCCACTGGGCTCTTTGGGAAATGGCACCTTGGGGACGAAGACGAATATCTGCCCGGCAGTCGTGGCTTCGACGAAGTGTTGATGCATGGTGCGGGTGGCATTGGCCAGGTCCAATACGGCGATTTTCCACCCAATGGTGAAAACACTTACTTCGACAATGTTTTGCTCCACAACGACACTATTGTTCAAACTGAAGGCTTCTGCACAGATATTTTCTTCGATGCTGGACTCGCTTGGATTCGTCGTCAGCACGAGGCCGAGAAGCCTTATTTTGCCTATATCTCGCTCAATGCTCCACACGGTCCATTGATCGCGCCGGAAAAATACAAAAAACGCTTCCTCGATTTAGGCTATGATGCGGGCACTGCTGGCCGCTATGGTATGGTCGAGAATATTGACGACAACTTTGGAAAAATGATGACCCAACTCGAAGAGTGGGGTGCCTTGGACAACACACTGGTTATTTTCATGACTGATAATGGAGCCACTCATTTGAATGGCAAACTGAACGGTCAAAAGATTAAGCACTACAACGCAAACCTGAAAGGCGGAAAGAATTCGCCGCACGAAGGCGGCACCCATGTTCCCGCTTTCTGGCAGTGGCAGGGGGTGCTCGCTGAAGGTGTGGATGTCGATGGGCTGACCGCTCACATTGATCTCTATAAAACTTTTGTCGAACTGGCAGGGGCGGAGTTGCCCGATGATGTTCAGCAGCTGGATGGGCGTTCGCTCTTGCTACTGCTTGAAAATCCGCAAGCAGACTGGGCTGATCGGGAGCTTTTCTTCCACTGCGGCCGCTGGAATCCGGGCAAACTGGATAGCGCAAAATACGTAAAGTGTGCCGTGCGCAGCGAGCGTTGGCGCTTAGTCAATAACAAGGAGCTCTACGATATTGAGGCAGACCCTTTTCAGCAGAATGATGTTGCGCAATCCTACCCGGAAGTGGTGCAGCAGTTGAGTCAGTCCTATGACAAGTGGTGGGCCTCCGTGCAGCCATATATGGTCAATGAGAATCTGCCCAAGTTGCGTGAAAATGAATTCCCTCTGAATATTCGCTACTATCAGCAGCTTAAGGAAACGGGCATCCCCACATGGGCGCCCGAGTCGTATTAATTTCAGTTCTTCCAACCCCTGCAATGAAACGAAACCTTCTTACCCTAGGCCTCGCCCTAATTTCTGCTTCGGTCTTATGCGCCAACGAGCGCTTCGTCTTGCACTATGATGCCCCCGGCGCGCGCGATCTAATTCAAGCCAAAGGTAAAAAGAAAGAGCCCAACTTTATGAAGAGCGCTTTGCCGCTGGGAAATGGTCGTCTCGGCGCGATGTTTTCCGGAGGGATCGAGGAAGAGCACCTGTGCATTAACGATATCACGCTGTGGATGAATACCAAGCGCGGGCAAGACGAAGTGGCCCAGTCGTCCGCTCGCACGGTCTCGCCGGAGGATTTTGAAAAAGTGCGCCAAGCCTACCGCGAAGAGCGCATGGGCTCCGGTCCGGAATCGATGGAAGCCATGTCGACCGAATATCTCGCGACCAAGGAAACTCTGGGCAACTACGCGCCCTTTACCAATGTCGTGATCTCGACCGGGCATGCCCCCGATGCGGTCTCGAATTATCAACGCTCGCTGGACATTCGCACCGGCTTGGGCCGTGTGAGCTATTCGACCCAGGGAGGGCAGTTTACCCGGGAGTATTTCTGCAGCTATCCGAACGATGTCGTTGTGGCACGCTACACTGCGGAAGGTGCTAAGCTGGATCTAACGATTGAGACTTTGACCTATCATAAGGTCAATGAGCACCAGGCTGTCGGCAACCGCATCGTCCTCGCTGCCGAGACCAAGATGGTCAAAGACAATATGGAGTTCGCTCAGATCATCGAAGTGGATGCGGTCGACGGCACAGTTGCTGCCCAGCCCGATGGTTCGATCCGTGTGACGGGTGCCAGCGATGTGCGTATCTATCTCGCTGGATACACGGATTACCTGCCGAATTATCCCATCTTTAAAGGCCGTGATTTCCTCGGGGACAGCGAGCAGGCCATCACCGTCGCGAGCCAGCAGGGCTACGATGCGGTTAAAGCCGCGCACGTGGCTGACTTTTCCGAGATCATGCAGCGCTGCTACCTTGAGCTCGACTTCCAGCCCTCCGGCAAAACGACGGACAAACTGGTTCAACAAGCGAGCCTTGAACTGGAGAACTTGTATTTCAACTACGGTCGCTACCTGCAGATCAGTTGCTCACGCGATGCGCCCGTGCCATCGAATCTACAGGGGCTGTGGAATACCAGCCTCGCTCCTGCCTGGAACTGCGACTACCATACCGACATCAATCTCGCCATGAACTACTGGATGGTGGAGACCGCCAATTTGCCCGAGTCGTTCAGCCCGTATTTTGAATACATGAAAGTGATTGCCGAGTCCGGCGAGCACACCGCGCGCGAGACCTTTGGCGTCAATCAAGGCTGGAGCATGGGGCTCAATGGCAACATTTTCGGCTGGACTGCACAAAATGAGCACGGACGTCGTGCCCAGCAGGCCGGCCACTGGTTGGCACAGCACCTTTTCGAGCACTATGCTTTTGGAGGCGATCGTGACTTTCTCGAAGAAGCCTATCCGATCATGAAGGGCGCAGCTGAGTTCTTTGTCGAGCACCTTGCCCCTTGGAAGGACGGCAGTCTCGTCGTTTACCCGACCTGGTCGCCGGAGAATAATTATGGCAAAGGTAAGCTTAATAAGCAGGCCTACGGAGCCGCTTGGGATCAACAATTGATCCTGGGCCTATTCACCGACTGCATCGAGGCCTCTTACATCCTGGATCGCGATCCGGAGTTTCGTGCGACCTTGCAAAAAATGATCCCGCGACTCAGCCCACAAAAAATCGGCAAACACGGTCAGCTGCAGGAATGGATCGACGATCGGGATGATCCTAAAAACACCCACCGCCACATTTCGCACCTGATTGCCTTACACCCCGGGCGTGACATTTCACCACTCACCACGCCGGAATTGTATCAGGCCGCGCTGGTCACCATGAAGCACCGCGGCGATGCTTCGACCGGTTGGAGCACGGGGTGGAAGACTAACTTCTGGGCCCGCCTGCACGATGGCGATCATGCCCACAAGATCTACAAATTCCTGACTTCGAAGCGCGCCTACAGCAACCTCTTCGATTTCCATCCTCCCTTCCAAATCGATGGCAACTTCGGAGGCACCGCCGGTGTTTGTGAAATGCTGCTACAAAGCCATCTCCGCAGTGTGAATGATCAAGCGAAGCGCATCGAGGATGCCGCCTTTGTTGCTTACCAGCCAGCTCCTGAGAATCCGAAGCATTTCGTGCCTGTCTCCCCGGATGAATCGCTTGTGGATGCCGCTTATATCCTGCACCTGCTCCCTGCGCTGCCTTCCGAGTGGTCCAAGGGACGTGTCAAAGGTCTGCGTGCCCGCGGAGGTCTCGAAGTCGATCTGGAATGGGAGAATGGTCAGGTGAAGCAAGCGAGCATGCGCGCTGCCCGTGATACCAAATTCCGCATCTATGCAGACGGTCAACTCAGCGAAACGATCTCGCTCAAACAGGGGCAAAGCAAAGTCTGGAACTAATTCGATGATAGATGCATAGAACTAAATTTGAAGGCCTTTCGTGGATATTTTATTAGATGCCTGCTGCCGTCCAGAATCGAAACTGCGGGCATCAGAATGATCACGCTAAACTGTCATTGAAGACAATGGATAATGGAACGAAAGAAGACGCAGCAACTTAACTAGCTAAAATCATGTGTACACATGGTTATGCAATGCCGCGCATTCAGTTATGATATATTTATGAATCAAATTACTATCGCATCTATTACCCTACTGACCCTTTCATCCATATCAATGATTCAGGCGGCGCCTGTTACTATCTCTGGTAATCAGACCTTGCAGGGACAAACTGGGGTGGGAGAGCTGATCGCGACGAATAATGGTGCGGGCAATAATGCAACCGCAATCCAATTGAGAAATGGATACACTTTAACGATCGAGGACGGCGCCATTGTGAATTTGAGCTCGGGCATTAATATTTCTCAGGGTGTTAATGGCAACGGAGCCAATCTTACCATGGAGGTGGGAAGCACTTTAAACGTAGGCTCTGGATTAAGCATGTCGGGCAATGCGACTGGCGGTACGTCCTTTATTACTATGGAAGGCGGTGTGTTGGATGTCGGGGGCAACTTCGGCGCCGGATCTCAATATGCAGCCAGCTTTACGATTGAAGGCGATGACGCGACGATCGATGTCGGAGGCAATGTTAATGCTTATGAAAATTCGGTTTTTAATTTTAATCTAGGCACTGGAGGCGTGAGTTCCATTGATGCCGAAGGCACGATGACTATTACATCCGGGGCAAGCTTAGTGGTCGATGGCTCTGCCTACTCTGGCAGTTCGAGCATTACCTTATTTCAGTTTGCTACAGATTCGCTCACGGGGATATTTGATGTCGCTGACATTACCTTAACTGAGCTTGATGGATATTCTTTGGTCTATGGGGCCGACAGTATCTATTTGGCAATTCCTGAGCCTAGCAGCTTTGTATTTGGGGCGGGGATATTGGCATTCGGGGCGGTATTACTACGCCGGCCTCGTGTCTCGTAAAACAGCTTCCCATGTTTAACTTTGAAAGGCCTGCCATATACGGCAGGCCTTTTTACTATTAAGATACTCCGGAGAGCAGCTCTGCCAACGCCGTCAGAATACAGATTTGGACAGCAGCGAGTTACCCTAAATTGCCCCCCTAAAGAATGAGCAGAAGCATCAATGCCTAGAGATGATTTTAAAACGAATACGGAATCGCTTTGTCATGATACGAGGCGGACGATGCGCTCATTGTAATCTAAAGGGCGAAAGCGTGTCCATTTTCTCATATGAGCAGGATGGTCAATTGTCCGATAGTAATGGTAGTCCGACTGTCTCGATCAGCTTGTCGATCATTTTCCTATTCTCATTATAATAATTCTCAAATTCTGCTTGGCGGAAAGTCACAAGTTCATTCCATACTACTTCTTTATAGAGTTTTTGCGTCTGCTCACAAATAGTGAAAATAGATTCAAAAACTTCTCCGGCAGTGCCTTTACTATATTGGATCGTGCCTATGTGGTTGGGCCAATCCGGTTCGCCAGTAATCTCTTTGATTCGATCCGGGCCAAACCAATCCTTCATTGGATGCTGCATTACTGAGAGCCACACTTTTGTTAAGGCTCGTGAGATATGCTTGCTATTGGTTTTGTAGTATTTTCTCCATCTGAAGTCACTCATCACAGTCCATCCATGCTTGAGGGTATTGGAGTATATCCAATTGCCCCTCCAACTGATATCGTGATCAAACAAGAAACAAATGTGTAGAGCGTCATCTGGGGCATCGTAGACTCCAGCCAACCACTGTTGCACCATATATGCATCAAACTGACGTCTTTCTATGTCATAAAGGCTTTCATGTAGAGGAGGCCGAATCGATGGCAGCAGCACGAAATCGAACCCGGCAAAATTACGGGACATTCTGAGCGCTAGTCGCAGGGCGCGATCATCCGAGTAACCAATCGGCTGAATATAGAAACGTAGCCCTCCAGTGGGCAGGGCTACGTCTTTGTAGGAGACTCTTTCGACTGCACTTTTCTCATAGGGTGCAAGAAGCTTATCAATCTCACCCTTAATGATTTGATTGTTTTGCTCCAAGATGCCCGTAAGTTGCTTTTTCTTCTGCAAAGAACGCAAGACCGGTAGCGCCAGGCCTTTTTGACCAACCTCTAGGCGGGCACGTGCCAATGTATACTGCACCACGTCCATAGCTTTCCCCCAACGGCCAAAGTACTCGTTAATCAATCTGATTCTATCTTTAGGCTCCTCGAATTGGTTCATTAAATAAACGATACGTTCCGATATGTCACGATGATCCAGGCTCCCTCGTGCACGCACGTATTCTTTTAAGGCTTTATATTCAGCTTTAAAGGCTTCGGTTCCGAATGCCGCTTTTGCTATTAACTCCAGGTATTCTAGATCGTTGCCCTCAAATCCCGACAATACACTGGATGCCTCGGTATAGCGCCCATCCAGCATGTGTATTTTTGCCAGAAGCTTTGCATAATTCTCATCGTGTCGTGGGATCCGTTCCAAATACTGTAGTGCTTCTTCCGGTTGGTTCATTCGGATTAATAACTCAACTCGCAGTCGATCGGCCTCAGCAACCATTGTTGGGTTTGCCCATTGTCGGGAATTCAACGCAAGGTGCATGAAGTCGACTGCGCTATTCAATACGAAGTTATCCATCTTACCCACGCTTTCGGGTCTGTAGACATCCAATCTATCAGGCATTGCAAAGGTGAGATTATAAGACCTTCTCAGTAAGGTCAGTAGTTCACTGTCAGAAATTTCAGGGATCGTGCAGAGCGCAATTTCTGCCATCTCAACTCTCGATGCATCGTTCCCATTACTTGTCCACTTTTTATCCCACTCATCATTCGTCGCCAACTTATAATATAATCGTCCTTCCGCCCGTAGACGCTCGTTCAATTTCTCGGAAACATTCAACTGTGCTGGCGAGTCATAGTGTGTTTGGGTAAGATCGTAAGCAGCCCTTCCTGCGTCTTTCATCAGTGCATTGAGCGAGGTGTACGAGCTCTGGTTGGCACGAGTCACAATACCAGTCTCAATATCAATTAACATAAGTCCCAAGCTCCAATCGTCATCTTTGCCTTCCTTAAAACCGCATTTAGGTGAACCAGTAGCACATGATCTGCGCCCAAAACACGGGCTACATTTTCCGCATAGGCATCAGCTCTACCACCGATTTGATTCAGGCCATGCGCTTCAATAATCTCTATCACCTCGGCCGTTCTAATAATATCTGCAGTCGGCCAGCCCATGCCAAGCCCGAGTTTCGATTGCTCAATTAGTTGACTTGAAATTTCCCAAAAATCATATTCTTGCGCCCCCATCACCCACACTGGAAGCATCGCAATTCGTTTTGGCCGAACATGTGCTAATTCTGGGGTATCATAAGTCATCAATCCCGCATTCGCATGCAGAACTTCATGGATAGAATTATAAAATGACTCAGCTAAGACCTCCGGATCGTCGCTTCCGCAAGGCACCTCTTGGATGAAAAGCACATTTCCCGAGCTAGCTTCGTAAATGCCAGCTATTAGATTAAAACTAGAGGTATCACCCGTCTGAACAGGCAATAGGTTGCCGAAAATAACATAATCCGCAGGAGTTCTGTATTTCATCTCTGTTGGATCATCAATCAGGATTTCAGCGTCCAAAGATAATGCATATGCTCGCCGCCGGATGACCACTCTGACATTCGGATCCGCGAATAACCGATGCAAAACACCATCACGCATCGAAGTGGCCGTAAGCTCATCCTGTTTACTTAAGTCAGTTCCCAGAAAAGGCATTACGGCGACAGAAACCTGAGCGTGTTGCGCGTTGGACAAGCTCAACGCGGCATCCCCATACGCCCAGTAAGTCGATAGCAGGAACAAGGATAAAATATAGAACTTCATAGTCTAGCAGGGCGGAGGTCGAGGCACTCCGTTAAGGTTCTAAATCGTCTCGATGCGACAACTCGAATTGCTGGTTAATGGAATGATCGAGTCTAGCGATTAATAATTTGAGATTAGCTTGTCGGGGCAGTGGGAAACGGTCGAGTTTTTTTGATGACTCGTCGCAAAAGTTTGAGAGAGTCTATGACCGCGTCGAGCGTCGCATTCTGACCGGGACAAGAGGGGGAACTTACAAGTGTCCCGACTCCTTTGAGTGTATCGTAGTCACGTGTTGGGCTGCCATTACTAAAGCCGCTTTTAGGCGTTTTAGCCTCGTCTTTTTCGGTAGCCGATTCTGTAACTATACGAATATCAGATACTGAAAATCTCGATTAGAAAGCTAATGAAACACTCGTCCGAAAAAACTTTGATTCCGCTCCCTCATAATCTGACCACACATTTTGACCGGGATTCTTTTATTATTCGTCGAAAATGGTTTTCGGCACTGACATTCTTCCTGCTTTTTTTCGCCATCTTCTGGAATGGGTTCATGGTCGTTTGGATGACGCAAGCGCTGAAGTCAGGTGTCTGGATCATGGCGGCCTTTGGTTCCATTCATGCCTTTGTGGGCCTCTTTATGGCTTACTTTTGTGTGGCGAGTTTTATCAATAAGACCGATGTCGTAGTTGATCCCAACTATTTGACAGTGCGACACTATCCGATGCCATGGTTTGGCAGTAAGAAGATACGGGTGCATTCCATTAAACAACTCTATTCGAAAGAGCATATCAGTCGCTCGAAGAATGGCGTCAATATCTCGTACCGGGTCTATGTATTGACCGATGACAACCGGGAGCAAAAGTTGCTGACTGGACTGACAGAACTCTCGCAGGCTCATTTCATCGAGCATGAAATCGAGAACGTGCTGGGTATCCAAGATCAAGCCGTCGCTGGCGAATATCGAAAGTCGTAGTATTCAAAGTTGCAGGCATAGGATGGCAGCAGCACTTGGAGCAGCTCTTCGCCTAATGAATGCGTGATCGCTGCCAGTATTTTATCTACCAATATTCAAAGTTAATTCAGTCCATGAACCACCCACGCGCCGCTTTCTTTTCGGCCCAAGGCACTCTTCTTTCCCTCATCTTCATTCTACTCGCTCCTGTGCAGAGTCAGGCCGACGGCATCGAGCAGTTGGTCGATCAGGTGCATGCGCTCGATACTGAGACTTGGCTCGGATGGACTGAGGAAACGCCCAGTCGGCTCTACCTCTTGAGATCTGGCGAAACGCCCCAAGCAATCGCAGAGCTTCCGGCTCCGGCCTACGATCTGGCGGTTCAGTCGGATGGCTATGTCATCGGCGGCTCGGGCTATCTGGCGCAGGCATCACTCGACGCGCCGGGGCAGTTGAGCTATACCGAGCTGACGGGTGAATGGACCGCAGTGGTGGCCAACGCGATCGGCTATCTGGCTTCTAATGGCGAGGTGCTTCAGTTCTCCGCCGACGGGCGAAACTGGATGCCGGCTCCCGACGGAACGATTGCGCCTAACTCACAGATCGCAGGTCTCACGGCGGAGGGCGGGCTCTTTGTCCTGCTGTGCCATTTGGAAGTCAAAGAGGGCAGTCAGAGCCAATGGTATTCGACCCTTTCCACCTCGGAAAACGGGACGGATTGGGAAATGGCTTTTTACGAAATCACGCCCGGCGAACCGAGCATTCTGCACCTCGCTTACGGTGAGGGAATCTGGGCCGGGTTTGGCATCGGCCAATACATATATTCCAAGGATGGCTATGACTGGCAGGCAGCCTCGACAGTCATTCCCAGCCGTGGCCGGAACTTGCAGTTTTTCCATCGCGGGGGCCAGTGGTTTCGGCTCGATGTAGGCAAAGAAGAAATTACCGTCGCTGAGGAAATTGACGACTTGAAGTCGAATCCGTCGATTTCAACAAAAGCGCTTGCGGCCAGTTCCTTTTGGACTGTCGGGGAGGGCGGGCTACGCAGTGTCGCGCTCGACAGTCAGCAGCGTGTCGTCGCGCAGGGCTTGGAAGCATTGACCGCTCAAGCTGCCGCAACTGCCCCGCAGCCCGACGCCGCCCAGCTCACGCAGGCCTTGCCGCCGCTACCAGAGCCATCGTGGCCGCCGGCGCAAAGTGATGGCTGGAGCGCTGAAGAGTTCCAGCAAATGAAAGCACTGCATGCGCGCCACCTTGCCTTCAGCCGTGAGGTGATGGCCTTTCGCAGTAGTTTGAACGGTGAACCGGACCTCGACGCGTGGCAGGCCTTACTCGATCGGCATCAAGCGCTCTTACAGGACCCGCAGGTCGATGCCCTCTACCAGGCGTATGTCCGGCGGGGGATCAGTGCCTTTAATTTGACCACTTCGGCCGACCCGGTCGACAGCCACTCCTGGCGCTTTCAGTTGGAAAAGATCCAGTCCGGCCTGGTCAATGTTGCGATCAATCCTGACCTCTGGTGCGCCCGCGCGCGCATGCTGCAATGGTCCGGTCAGTTGGAAGAAGCCCGTCGCGACGCCAGTATCGCAGCGCTCATGGTGCGCCTGCCCACCAAAGGCGGGAATCGCCTGGCGCAGGAGCAACTTTTCTCCGATGCCAATCGCCTGAAATTGGAGCTCAACTTGCCCGCTTCCGTTTTAGCTGTGCCTCAGTTGCCCATTCAACGCTACATGATTCCCGTCGCCACTCAAAATGCCGTGCTGGGCAAGGAATTGAGCGAGGACTCAGAAGCCGAAGTGCTCAAGCTCTTTCAGAATTTTGGCCATCGCCTAGCAGCCGCATGGCAATTGGCTGACCCCGAACAAGCTTTGGAAACAGAACTTACACTGTATCAAATCCATTCCTGGGAGCTGACGCCATTTGCCTTTCCCTCCGAAGCCTTGAAGGAGATTGCGCCGCTGATGGATGCCCTCGATCAGCAATTGAAGCGCAACAGCCAGCAGGCGATGCCCATGATCAAGGAATTGCTGCAACAGGCGCCGCATCCATCCTTCCTCTCGCTGCGGGCAAAAGTGCTCGGCCAGATGGGCGAGATTGACCAAGCCCGTCGTTTACTCGAAGCCATTTCCGTGGGATGGGCGACAGACCGTTATACGAAGGCCATCCTCGCGGAGCTGGATCAAGCGACTGCGACGCAAAACACGCAGCGCTATCTGGAAGCACTGGATGCCTTTAACCGAAACGACGCCGCAACAGGTCAAGCCAAGCTCGATGCCATCCTCGCCTCGGGGCTTGCGGATACCCGCAGTCTACTCTTGCAGGCGGAAGTCTACCAAACTCAAGGGCAGCCCGCTCAGGCCATGCCGCTCTTGCGCCGCGCTTACACTGAGAATCGTGCGTCCGCCATCGCTGCCGCTCAGCTCTGTGCCGCATTGATCGGGCAACAGCAGCTTGCAGAAGTGCGCGAGATCTTGGGCGAAGCCCGTCGCGCACATCCCGACGACCTGAATTTGCAGGCGATCGAGCACATGACCACGATGATGCAGCAGGTCCAGAACGGACAAAGCGGTCCAGCCGCAGCCATCGAAACACTCGCTCAATTGGACGCCCTGTCGGCTCAGGATGAGCGTGCCTACGTGCTACAAGGCGTGCGTTCGCAGCTCAACATGATGCTCCAAAACAAGGCCGCAGCGGCCGAGTCGATCGCCCGAATGATCGCCCACAAACCCTACGTGCCCCCGCAAATGTATTTGCAACTCGGTCTGCTCTATCAACAGCTCAATCAAGTCGCCGAAGCCAAACGTTATTTTCAAAGGGCTTTCGACCACGGCCTGCCCCAAGCTGAAGCCTATTTGCGATCGGAACCTCGCTGAAGGGCATAGCCTTCCGGCACCCATGCGTCCCAGGCTCCTTTTTTAGGGGACCTGTCTCATTGCGTTGGTGGCATCTGGGCAATTTCCTGCAGCGCTGAAGTCGGCACTTTAGCTTTTATACGTGATAGGCAGCGAGCTGTGCCTTTGATATATTTCAGGCTTTACCCTTTGAATATATGATGAAACTCATCTCCCTCGTCTTGTCGGGCTTACTGGCCGGGCAGGCCCTGATTCAGGCTGCCTCGGAATTGACTTTTAATGAAGCCGCCCGGCCGGCGACTTTGATGTTGGGCGGTGCAAATCGTCTGGTCGACTCTTCCTCTGCGGGCTTTCACTTGCGCAATTTCGCCGGGGAAGATGTGAGCGATACATTGCTCAGCGACATCACCCGTAATGGCAACGAACTGACTGTGTCGCACGCCGACGGCATGCCGAGTTTCACCTTTCGTATCGATGCCTATGATAATCATTTGGCGATTCATTTACTGGATGCCCAGGGGATCGGATCGGGACATAATTACAGCTTAAGTCTGGTACTCGACGCCGATCGGATCGGCGCCTATACGCTCAACGATTTAATGGAAAGCAAACGTCGGCGAAAAGCGATCACACTGACCTGGCCGCATCTCTGGGGGCGGGCGCGGGCCGACGGAACACGCGGGAGTGTGGTGCTGTTTGATGATCGCTTGGAGGGGAACGCACGCGATGTGGTCTTGGCGGAGATCTGGTCGACTCAGAGCTTGGCGGGGCACATGGTGCGTCCGGCTGGCCAGACGACTTGGTCGGAATCGGATGTTTTGGCCTGGGTGGAACGATGGGCGAAGAAGTTTGAGACGATGGCCGTTGTCAGTATCGGGCCAGAAAGCGAAGAAGAACTGTATGCGATGACCGACAAGTGGGTGATCCCCAGTGGAGCCAACCGGGTTTACATGTTTTCCACGGTTTGGCGTGGCGAATACACCTTGCGAAACCTTTCAAATGAGAGTGTGGCCGGTGATGCCTTTCCAAATGGTAAGGAAGACCTGCTTCGGTATACCGAGTATCTGGCCAAACACGGGGCGCATGTGCAGCTCAAGAGTCTGGTGCCTCAATTGGGATGGAAGGACGCTCGCTACTTTTCAGAAGATTATTGTGAGCCGCGCTTACTGAGTTGGGGGCGCGGTTCGCTGCTCGAGGCGATTGATCCGAAGGCGACGACTCTACTGCTTACGCCCGGCCCAGGTCATGTGTGGGAGCGGGCGTCCGGCTATTTGCGAATCGGAAACGAGCTGATTTGGGCGAACGACATCTCCATTGATCGTGAGCAGGGGCATTGGATTCTTAAAGATTGTGAACGCGGGAAATTTGCGACCACCGCCAAGACACATCCAGCTGGTGCCGAGATCAGTGGAGTGCTGCACTCGTATCGCTTTGTGCATTTCGCCGATGATTTTGGTCAGCCCGATAGTTTGGCTGAAGCAGTTCTTTCGGCCTACGGTGATTTTTTGGATGAAGTGAATGCCGGGCATCTGCATTTTGATGGCACGGGGCAGAAAGCGGAATGCCCTTGGTATCTGCGGGATTATACCGACTATGTGTATAGCCGTGTGAGTCACCCGGTGACCGGTAGTATTGTTGGGGGGAGCATTCCGGCCAATTTTGAAAAGATGTTTAGTATCGCCGAGCGCGCCACCCAGGCGAGTTCGTATTGGGGGATACGCATCGGCCCACGGCTGGATGGCACCGGCAGTGGATCGGAAAAAGAGCAGCGGAACTTTTCGCCGAGTCTGCTTGATATACACTTCGACGTGTCGGATCGGATTGTGCTTGGTGGACGCCGCCCGAATTTTACCGCGGGGCGCAGCGGCGGTGTGCTGAGTCAAGAGATCCTGGACAATTATGGTTTTATTGATGAGGCCTACGAGTTGTTCAAGGAGTGGGTGAAGCTGGCGCCGGTATTCGATGAGGCCGATGCCGACTATGTGCGGAGCCACTTAACGCGGCAAAAGGGGAGTAATCATTACGAAGGCGAGGACGTGCTGGTGCTGGGCCAGAACGAGCAGGGGGAGTACCTCTTTACGCCGCATCGTGTGATGGGGCGTGCCTCGGGCGAGGATGCGCCCATCCATATTGACCAGGAATGGGGCGCGATTCCACGCTATCAGGATATAATCGCGGGCACGACGCTGAGCTTGTTCAACCCATATCAGGGACAGGAGCCGCATGTTGTGATTCGTGTCGAGCCGGGATCGACTCCGTTGGAAGACCCGATCATCACGGTCAATGGCAGCGCTACACTCGCGGTCGAAGGAGCCATTCAAGCCGGCGAGTATATGAAATTCAAAGGCGGCAATACGGTTGCTGTGTATGACGCTAACTGGAACCTTGAGCGCAGGCTCCCTGCGGTCGCTACGAAATTTAACGTTAGTTCCGGAGGTAATGAGATTCACACCGCATCGGCTCGGGGAGGCCGCCCGCAGCTTCGGGTGCAATACATCACATTAGGACCCGTTTACCTATTGGAATCTAATCATCACCTTTGAGATGCGAATGTAATGATTCGTCAGAGCTCCCTTGCCTTGGTTTACAACGACGCTACGGGCGGAGTGTATATGCAGATCATTCAACTAATCATTCTATCTGAACAAAGCGTTGTGCGGGGCACGTTTTTGTTGGCTCGCGTCATGCGCAAGCCCCGTGGCATTCTGCCACGCCCGCTCTATTTCTTGACTGCTGCGATGACTGAGATTTCTACCAGCAGTTCCGGGCGAGCCATGCGTGCCTCGACGCAGGCGCGGGCGGGGGCATGGCCTTCCGGCACCCATGCGTCCCAGACTGCATTCATGGCGGCGAAGTCTTTCATGTCGCGCACATAGATGGTGGCCGACAGCATGTGCGCTCGATCAGATCCAGCTTGCAGTAGCAGTTCGTCCACCTTTTCCAGCATGGTTTCGGTTTGCTCCGTAATCCCTTGTGTGGCGTCTTTGCAAACTTGCCCGCATAAGTAGACGGTATCATTGTGAATGACGATACGGCTCATTCGTTGCTTCGTTTCTTGGCGCTTTATATTCATGGCCCGCAGTGAAACTTGTTTGAGCAAAATAAAAAGATCAATCTGTCCAAAGGAGCCATGTATTTGGGTTCAGGTTCCTCCGTGCCACTCGGGACAAGTGTCCCGACTCCTTTGGGCTTCACCGAGCATGGACACTCCTGTCCATGTGCGAATCCCTGTCACACTTACGCGCTCAGCAAGTAAGTTTTACCGTCGATTGCTTTGAATTGGCTGATGGTGATGCCGTAGGCTTTCTTGAAGGTGCGGGCCAGGTGACTGCTATCGGTAAAGTTCAATTCGTAGGCGATCTCTTTGAGTGACTGGTCGGTGTGCAGCACCTTGGTTTCGACCAAGCGGAGTTTTGCTTTGGTAATGTAGTTGGCCAGGCTGTCACCGGCTTGCTTTTTAAAATACTCCGAAAAGTAAGTGGGCGAGATGCCGAACTTGTCCGCCAGCGCGGGCACGCGGATCTTATCCTTGTCCGCGAGGTGATTGTTGATGTAGCGCAAAATTTCGCCGAAGCGGTTTTCCACTTCGTTGGCCTGCTCGACGTAGCGCTTTTCGATGCTGCGGGCGAGGATGTTGAGAATGGAGGCGACCGTTCCGCTGATGATGGCGTCGGAGTAGGCGTCGGCTGACGCGTATTCCTGATAGATCGATTTGATGTTGTGAATGATGAATTCGCGCTCTCGCTCGGAGGCAATGATGTCGCCCGGCACCTTGTTATAATTCGCGAGAATATAAGCGATGCGGTCGAACCATTCACGGTGCTGGGTGAGCCCGTCTTCATTCATGAAGTAGTGATCCGTGAAGCGGATGTAGTAAAAGCGCGAGGGCTCCTGCACCTTGAAAGAGTGGCAGTCCAGCGGTGGCAGCAGGAAGATGTGTCCGGCTTTGTAGGGAAACTCGTGTTGGTTGATGCATTGAATGCCGGCGCCGCTCTCGACGTAAACAATTTCAAAGAAGCTGTGCTTGTGCGGGCGCTTGCCCCAGCTGGAGAGCTCCTCGACTTCGATCTCAAAGATTTTTTTGGCTGATTCAGTGATCATGGTATATTTCTGGGTTCGTTGGCCTAACTAGTGGGCATATTTTGGCGGATATCCAGTGAAATCTTTAAATTTCCCACTAATTGGTAGGGATTTCCAATAATTATACCGAATAAGCCATGTTTCCTACAAGGCTTTGCATTTGCGGGTGGAAGGCGACGCTGCGACAGTAGAGGCACACTCACATACGAAAACACGACCACACAAAACCACAAATTATGAAAGCAATCGGATACACACAAGCTGGCCCCATCTCGGTAACTGACGCATTGATCGAATTGGAAATTGAAAAACCGCAACTCGGTCCACGCGACTTATTGGTCGAAGTCAAAGGCATCTCGGTCAATCCAGTGGATGTCAAAGTTCGCATCAGCCAGGAAATGGGACCTGAGCCCGGCACGAGCAAAGTGATCGGCTACGATGCGGCTGGAATCGTCCGAGAGGTCGGCAGCGAGGTCCGTCTCTTCAAAGTCGGCGACGAGGTCTTCTACGCCGGCGACATCACCCGCCAAGGTACAAACGCGGAATTCCACGCAGTCGATGAGCGTATCGTCGGCAAGAAGCCGGCTTCGTTGGATTTCGCCGAAGCGGCTGGCATGCCGCTGACTTCCATCACGGCCTGGGAGCTTTTGTTTGATTCGCTCGGCCTAAAGGAAGGCGAGGGCACTGGTGAATCCATTCTCATCATCGGCGGCGCGGGCGGGGTCGGCTCTATTCTGATTCAACTGGCCAAAAAGTTAACTGGCCTGACTGTCATCGCCACTGCCTCACGCCCCGACACTGTTGAGTGGGTCAAAAAGATGGGCGCCGATCACGTGATCAATCACCGCGAATCGTTGGTTGAGCAAATGCAGGCCCTCGGCATCGCCCCGAAATATGTCGCCTCGCTCAACGGCACCGAAGAGCACTTGCCCGCGATCATTGAGTTGATCCAGCCGCGCGGACACATCGCCCTGATCGACGATCCTGAAACACTGGATGCCACTGCCCTCAAGCCCAAGTCACTCAGCCTGCGCTGGGAGTTCATGTTTGCGCGCTCGATGTTTCAGACCGACGACATCGAAGAGCAACACCGACTCCTCAACCGCATTGCCGAGCTGCTCGACGACGGAACCCTCGTCTCCACCGTGACCGCAAATCTAGGTAGCCTGACCGCCGAAAATCTGAAACAGGCGCACGCTTTGCAAGAGAGCGGCCGCGTGATCGGCAAGAATGTCCTGAGCGGCATCGAAGCTTAGGGATCGTATCCAAATGTAAACTACGGGAAAAAGGAACTTATTATGAAAGCAATGCAACTCAATGCCTATGGCGCCGACTCAGTCTTTGAAGCCGCCGAAATCGAAACTCCTGCCCTCAAGGCGGGGCACGTCTTCGTGAAAATCGCCGCCTCCAGTGTCAACACGGTCGACACCATGATCCGCAACATGGGCGAAGAACTCCCGCTCTCGCCGGTAACCCCGGCCATCCTCGGCATGGACTTTGCCGGCACGGTCGAAGCGGTCGGCGCAGGCGTCACAGACTATGCCGTGGGCGACGAAGTTTATGGCTGCGCGGGCGGTCTCGCGGACCTGCCGGGCACGCTGGCAGAATACATCGTGGCGGATCGCCAGTTGATTGCACACAAGGCCAAGAACCTATCCATGCGCGAAGCAGCCGCCTTGCCGCTGGTCGGGATCACCGCCTACGAAGGCCTCCAGCGCGCGCAGATTGCAGCCGGACAAAAGGTCCTCGTGCACGGCGGCTCCGGTGGTGTCGGGCACATCGCGATTCAATTGGCCAACCACTGGGGCGCAGAAGTTTACTCGACTGGCGGTGGCGATGCCCAGACTGCACTCATCGAGCAACTCGGCGCGACTGCCATCAACTACAAGACCGAGACCGTGGCCGACTATGTGGCCAAACACACCAACGGCGCAGGATTTGATCTCGTCTTCGACAGCGTGGGTGGAGCCAACCTGCTCAACTCCTTCGAAGCCGCGGCACTTAACGGGCAGATCGCCACCACCGTGACGCTTTGCGAGCTCGACCTCAGCCCTGCGCACTTCAAGGGCCTCTCGCTCCATGTCGTTTTCATGCTCATCCCGATGTTGCACAATCATAAACGCGATCAGCACGGAGCCATCCTGCGCGCGCTCACCGAGATCGCCGAAGCCGGCGCCCTCAAGCCCGTGCTCGACGCAACAAACTTCACCCTCGAACAAGCCGGTCAAGCCCACGCTCGCCTCGAGAGCGGCAAGGCCATGGGCAAGGTCGTGATCGAGAACTAATTCGAAACCCGCCAACCATCCGCACACCATGCCAGCACCACCAGTCAGTCCCGCCTACAGCTCCATCAACCGTGCTTACAACTCCGTGTTTCGGCCCGGCAAGTTGAGCCTTGGACTGGTGGTGCCGATTGAAGCCAACCGCAACAATCCGGTGCCGACTATGGCGCAGCATCTGGAACGGGTGCAACTGGCAGAGCGCTTAGGCTTTGCCGCGGTCTGGTTGCGCGATGTGCCCTTCAACGTGCCGTCCTTCGGCGACGCTGGTCAGCTCTTCGATCCCTTCGTGTATCTCGGCCTGCTTGCGGGGCAGACCGAAGGCATCGCGCTCGGCGTGGCCAGTGTCGTCCTGCCGTTGCGGCATCCGGCTCATGTGGCCAAGGCCGCGGCGACTGCGGATGTGCTCTCGGGCGGACGCCTCCTTCTCGGCGTCGCTTCCGGCGATCGTCCCGACGAATACCCGGCCCTCAACTTGCCCTTTGAAAACCGGGGCGCTCGCTTTCGTGATAGCTTCGACTACATTCGCCGCATGAGCGAAACCGCACCGGATTTTGCAAATGCCTACGGCCAGCCGGGCCGTGGCATGGACATGCTGCCCAAACCGGTCGGCGGACAACTGCCGCTGCTCATCACCGGAGGCAGCCAACAGGCACCCGAGTGGGCCGCGGCGCACGGAGATGGTTGGATGCTGTATCCGCGTCCACCGGCCACACAGGCGCAGCTGATCCGCAACTGGAACGACCGCGTGATCGACGCCGGCCGCTCACCGCAGCCCGTCATGCAGTCGCTCTACGTCGACTTGCTCGAAGATCCCGAAGCCGCGCCGCGGCCCATCCATCTCGGCTTACAAACCGGCGTGCGCTATTTGCTCGAACATCTACACGCCCTGGAAGCCGCGGGCATCAACCACGTCGCGCTCAACCTGCGCTTCAATCAGACGCCGGTCGAACAGACGCTGCATCATTTAGCCGACGTGCTCTTGCCGCAGTTCCACTCATAAACAATGCACACTATGCATAAAACCATTCTCATCACCGGAGCCACCGACGGCATAGGCCTCGAAACCGCCAAGCTGCTGGCCAGCCAAGGGCACACGCTCCTCCTACATGGACGTAACCCCGACAAACTGGCTACAGTCGCCGCTATGCTGGGGACACAGTCGCAGGTCGAGTCTTACGTCGCCGACTTTTCTAGTATTGAAGAAGTCAATACAATGGCCCAGTCCATTAATGAAAAGCACGGGCACTTGGATGTCTTAATCAACAACGCCGGCGTTTACAAAACTCCCAGCCCCTTCACACCTGCAGGGCTCGATGTGCGCTTCGTGGTCAACGCCATCGCGCCTTATCATTTAACGCAGCAGCTCTTGCCCTTGCTTGGCCAGTCCGGACGCGTGGTCAATCTCTCCTCCGCCGCGCAGTCGCCAGTGGATTTGCAAGCCCTCGCAGGTCAGCATCAGCTCGATGATATGGCCGCCTACGCGCAAAGCAAACTGGCGATCACCATGTGGACCCGCCACTTGGCGCAAGCCCATCCCGGAGGCCCGGTGATCGTTGCGGTGAATCCCGCTTCCTTGCTCGGCAGTAAGATGGTCAAAGAAGGCTTCGGTGTCGCGGGCGGAGACCTGCGCATCGGTGCCGACATCCTTGTGCGCGCCGCACTCTCCGAAGAGTTTGCCGCGGCCTCCGGTCAATACTACGACAACGATATCAAACGCTTCGCGCAGCCACACCCCGACGCCCTGAACGAGACCAAGATCAACGCACTCGTCCTCGCCATCGAAACAATACTATCGAACCACTAAAACACATTATGACAAAACTCACCATCACCGCCACCATTATAGCCAAGGCCGATTGCATCGATCTGGTTAAGTCTGAACTCGAAAAAGTCGTCGCGCCGAGCCGCAAGGAAAACGGCTGTATCAACTACGACCTACACCAGGACAATCAGGACCCTGCGCATTTTTTCATGTTCGAAAACTGGGAGACACGTGAGCTCTGGCAGGCACACCTCGAGAGCGCACACTTTAAGCAATTCGCAACCATTACCGAGGGAGCGCTTGAGAACCTCGCGATCCACGAAATGACGCAGATCGTATAAGTGAAATCAAACATGTGGAATTCTTGTAAATCACTGCACTCACCAGCTCTATCATCCATGAAAGCCAAACTCACACTCATCGCACTCACGGCCGCGCTGGCCACTCAACTAGTTGCCGCCACGCCCGCGGACTCCACGGTTGAAATCGTCCATGCCTCGCAAGTCGAATGGACCCACCTCAATCCGAAACGCGGCGACCTGGCCCCCAAGGCCGGCACACTCTGGGGCGACCGTGAGGGCACTGGGGCGACCGGATTTCTTCTCAAGCCGCCACAGGACTTCGAGTCTCCGCCGCACATTCACAATATTTCCTACCGCGGAGTCGTGATTCAAGGCGTCATACACAACGACGATCCCGGTGCCGCCAACATGTGGATGCCCGCCGGCTCTTTCTGGACCCAGCCTAAAGGGGAAGTGCACATCACCGCAGCCGCAGGCAGCGGCAGCCTCTCTTACATCGAGATCGAGGAGGGACCCTATCTCGTCCAGCCAGAAGAGGAAGCCTTCGACAGCGGCGAACGGCCGGTTAATATAGACAAGGACAACTTGGTTTGGCTTACGGCAGACGACATGAAATGGATCCAAGCGGACGGAACCGCCATCGCCGTCCTTTGGGGCAGCACCGAAGCGGGACAACTCAATGGTAGCTATATCAAATTGCCCGCCCATTTTTCCGGAAGTATTCATAGTCGCGGCACACAGTTCGGTGCCGTTGTGATTAAAGGACCGCTCACTCACGCCGCAACGGATGAGCCCTTAGCGCCTGGCAGTTATTTTAGCTCTAAGGAAGCGACATTGCATCAAGTGCAAACGAACGAGAGCGAAGTCGTCCTTTATATCCGCACGAATGGCAAATACGACATCGCTGTGGAGTAGGGGATCCAACAGGAGCATGGACACTACTGTCCATGTGTGTCGGGTTGTTGGTGAGCAAGGCTGAGGCAAGGCGGGACAGGAGTGTCCCGTCTCCTGTCAAGAAACTGCTGGGCGAGGCGCCTTGCCACTTAGTCTGCCACCACTCCTGCGCCGATGGAGAGCTTCAGCATTGCCCAGGCTTGAGCGGCGTCGTTGCTGGCGTAGGTGGCGGAGATGTCGACTTCTTCGATTACCAAGCACTCCCACTATCCACGCCCATCGTATTCTGCACAAAGTTCTTTCAAGAACTACAGAAAATATCCTTTTTTAGCCTTTCGGCGTCCGCCTCCCGCAAAGGGCATCCAAGAATTTCCTCCATACTTTCAAAAACACCTCGACCTGGATGCTTGTCCAAGTCGTTGACTACAGCTTCTACCATATTAGACCACTCAGGATCACGTCGGTTGTCCTCGCCGATCTTTCTTTTTTTATGATACTTACAAAAAGCCCAAGGGTGGCGAAGTTTAGGCGAAGGCTGGCGTATGTGGAGTATCGATTCTTCCTCGCTTTCTCCCTTAAACTCTCGGAGCGAGCTACTGACCGGAAGTCGTAGTGAGGCGTTTTTCATCACCAATTGGAATACGGCTGGCTTAAATTCGGGCGAATGGAAATAGATACATTTTTCAGCTGACTGAAGCTGCAATGAATTAACTAAGTCGACGTCCAATCGACTAATAGTGACTGGATTTTCTCGACGACTACCCACTTTATAGACCTTCGGATCGTAGAAGAACAGGCAGAGATGGGGGGCTATCGGTAACAGCAGCTGAAACCCGGATCGACTAAAACCAACAAAGGATCGATACGGTTCTATAGTTGCGAATAATTGATTCATTTTCACGACGGGGTTGTCGCTAGTCACAAAGGATGAGCCGTCTTCAGCTTCTAGAAGCTTGCACCCCAGCGTTTGCATCTCAAGCCAGGACGAAATCGCCGTTGCTTTAAGCTGAGTTCCGGCAACACCGGTAAAATCCATCATTTCTTCCTTCCAGCCACCCTCTGGTTCACGCAACTCTCCTCGTTCTATTGCGGATTTAATAACTTCATAACTTATCTTCTTGGGGAATACCTTGGCTAATTCCACTGCTTTTCTCGTTCGAATATCCAAGATAACTGCAAGAAAGCGCAGCGCCGCGAGTTCCTTAGGATCAAATTTTCGCTGTTCACTGACTCGACGCAAAACAGGAGCCACATCACATTCAAATTGTTGCAATAAATCGTCTAATTGGCCATCATCTTTGTAAAAATAATCTTGCTGACACTGTCGGTCTATTGGGGCGCGGTCGATTAAGCGTAGAGGGTTGATTCGTGCGACGGATAATTGGTTCGTGCCTTCAATACGGAATTGCCGCAGATAATGTTGCGGGACGAAGTGCTGGTTCTTGTTGACTGGCATCAATTCAATTGAGAACTGAGTTTTGGCAATAATCAAAGGGAATTTGCGGGAATGATTAGACAATAACGAAAAATACGTTTTAAAATAGTATATCGCCTGAAGTTAAGTGAATTTGCTGTTAATCGGGACAGGAGTGTCCCGTCTCCTTTAGGCCTGACGGAGCATAGACACTCCTGTCCATGTCTTGTCGGGTTGTTGCAGGCTGAGTTCGTGAGTGATCAGCTCGGGGCTTTTGTCGTCATTAAACCTATCGACGGTTTTCGTTTATCACTTATACAAGTGATAGACGAAAGCGATTCAGTTGACTATATTATGTCTGCATATATCCCTATGAATTATAATCGTTTTATC
>NZ_JARXHW010000160.1:0-1107 GCF_031127805.1 Thalassobacterium maritimum
ACGGCCGCCAAGCGTGCCGGGATCACGAAAAAGGGCGGCATCCACCTACTGCGCCACAGCTTTGCCACACATTTGCTCGAAGGCGGCATGAACTTGGCGGTGATCCAGCGCTTGCTCGGGCACGCCGACTTGCACACCACCGCACGCTACCTGCATGTGAGCAATAAGGGACTGGAGAACTGGTGTAGTCCGCTCGACCTGATTGAGCTGCACATCCCGCCCGGCATGGAAGGCGCGCCGGAGTAAGCGGCCCGTGCCCCGGTTGGCGCAAGTCGTGCGCCGTTTCGGCCCCGCTTACCTGAAGCGGCGCGGCGGGCGCGTGCCCGCGCACCAGCGCAAAGCGCTGCACGCCATCGAATCCTGCCGCACGCAGCGGCTGGGCGGGATCCGTCGTGCCTGCCAGCACTGCGGTCATGCGCATGTGCGCTGGCATTCCTGCCGCAACCGTCATTGTCCCCGTTGCCAGCAAGGCAAACAGCAAGAGTGGATCGCCGCACGCCTGCGAGAGCTCCCACCAGTGCCCTATGCCCATCTCGTCTTCACCGTGCCAGGGGCACTGGCCGAGCATTGCCGCGCCCAGCCGGAAGCACTTTACCGCGCACTCTTCGAGGCCGCCTCGCAGAGCGTGCTACGACTCGCCAAAGAGCGCTACGGCATCAAGCCCGGCATGATCGCTGTGCTCCACACTTGGGGGCAAAATCTACACTTCCATCCCCATATCCACCTCATCGTCACTGCCGGTGGCATGACCAGACAGGGCACATGGAAGCCCACGCCCCAAGGCTACTTCCTGCCCGTGCGCGCACTCTCAGCCATCTTCCGAGCCAAGTGCTTCGCAGCGCTGGAGCGACAGGGGCAAAGCCTACCAGAGAAGAAGCTTCCAAAGCAATGGGTTGTCCACGCCCGTGCCCCACAAGCCGAGCCCGGCAGTATACTGCTCTACCTTGCGCGCTACGTGTACCGCGTCGCCCTCGACGAGTCACGCATCCAGTCCATCGATACCGACTCCGTCACCTTCCGATACAAAGACTATGCAGACCGCGCGCGAACCAAGTCCATGACACTGAACGGCCAAGAGTTCCTAAGGCGATTCCTCCAGCACATCCT
>NZ_JARXHW010000161.1:0-1094 GCF_031127805.1 Thalassobacterium maritimum
ACGGCGAGGCATGCCACCCAACGAAGGTAGGTCTCACGACTGCGAGGCGAGTAGGCTTTACTATGGACATGCGCATAGAACTGCTGATACGTTTTAGACGACTTAGTTTTTGATAACTTAGTTTTTTTCATCCGGGCAGGTTAGCTAAAAACTAGCCTGTCCCGGAACTCAACTTTTACACTGGCAACCCAAACCGAAAACAACGCTCAAACAGAAACCGCCGCGTAGCGGCTTTGTTCAACCAGTCGGTATCAACTCCAGGGGCTGCGCCCCTTTCGTGATACACCTCGACGTTCAGTAAAAGAAAACTTGAAAAGTAAAAATAAATACTTAATTTAGACCTATTATGAGTCCTATATTAAGCCCATATTCAGCTAGTATTTCTGAGCTAAAGAGGAACCCAAGTCAACTGATCGAGCGAGCAGGGGGCGAAGTGGTCGCTATCTTAAACCACAACAAGCCAACCGCTTACCTAATTCCAGCAGAAGCTTACGAATGGATAAGCAATTTGATCGAGGATCAAGAGTTGAGAGCCATCATCGAAGAAAGAGAAGCAGAGCGAGCATCGGCCAAAGAAGTGACTCTCGATGAACTATAAGCTGAAGTTCCTGCCAAGCGCTCTGAAAGAGTGGAATAAAATCGGATCTACGATTCGAGAGCAGCTTAAGAAGAAACTACGCGAACGGTTGGAAAAACCCGTTGTCCCTGCAGATCGACTGACTGGATTCAAAAACCACTATAAAATCAAATTGCGCTCTGCGGGTTATCGATTGGTATACGAAGTAGTCGAAGAAGAGGTTTCGGTTATCGTGATCACCGTCGGAAAGCGAGAGCGCTCTGACGTATATATCAAAGCAAAAAAGCGAAGCCAATGACCCATATCGAGTAGGTGACGCCACTCGGGACGCCACCTCTCACACCACCCCCGACTCGCTTCGCTCATTCCCCTTCGGCGGGACTTAAAGCATCAGCTCGTCGGTTTGATCCACACTGCTTTCGCACGTAACCTCGCGATTACGCACTTGTGCTTCTCTAGTGATTGATTTGTTATTCAGGTCTTTCACAATGGACTTTCACCATATAAGGTTATCAAC
>NZ_JARXHW010000162.1:0-1076 GCF_031127805.1 Thalassobacterium maritimum
AAAGAATAAGCTAGTATGCACTAGTCGCGGCGACGGCGCAGCATCACCGAGCCCAACGCAAAGCAACCAGCCAACAATCCATAGGTGCCTGGCTCAGGGACTGTTACTGCAATGTCATAGAAACGCCCCGCTGAACTACTAGCTCCGGAGTTGGCTCGATCATCATACGCAATCCGGAAAGTGTAGGATGTACTCGAATCTAAAACTAAGCCAGCGAGTGAAATGGTAAATAGATCAGAAGCAGTTCCAACAGGTTGATCTGTGTAGTAATCTTCAAAAATACCGGTATCCCCATTACCGTCGCTGAAACCATCATCATCGATTCGCACGCCAAAATCCTGTGGCCCCCGAGTGGAACGTTGCAAGGTCAACAGAAGTGAATCGAGCTCAAATGAATCGGCAGACGTAGTGCTGATGGTAAACTCAATAAACTGGCCGGAAGAAAAAGCCCCAGCCATATCATCGCCCAGTCCACCGGCCATACCTCCAGATTCAGCGATATTTATAAAGTCATTACTTGCAATATTGCCGGAAAGCGTCCACGCCGGACTTGTCAAATCAGTCGCAAACACATCAGCAGCCAATGTGTCTGCTGTCAGCAATGCGGTGTCATCGATACTGTAGCCAACAATCGTCGTTGCAGCTTGAGAGCTTAAAGTTGCAGCCACAAAGGCGATACTTAAGAGGGTGTGATTTTTACGAGGCATAGTTATAAGGGTTAGATTGATTAACAAATCACTTACAGTATAAGCTATAATCTAGATGAAGGCCTAGTACGCAAATACATGATATCACAGCATGCAATCGCTTGACTCGAGTATAGATTAAAAACACAACCATCTAAGCAGAAACAAGATAGAAAAACCAAACACTTCTTCTTAATTTCGCCAGTTTCGATACAGCACCGAAGTGCAGATCCACAAGCCACACAAAAAAGCCCCCAAGGCACTGGCACTTGGGGACTGTTAGGAAAAAGTTTAGCTAGGTAGTGTTTTAAATTAAAGATTCACGTACAACGCAATCTTCATGAGCTTCCTACTTGCATCCCCGGCGACAGTATTCAGCATTAGCAGCTG
>NZ_JARXHW010000163.1:0-1048 GCF_031127805.1 Thalassobacterium maritimum
ACTCATTCAATTTTTCTAAAATTCTCTTTTATTTGACGTTAGCGCAAGAGTGAAGTGATTCAATATGATTCATTTCATCTTCTGCATATCGTAGACGAGAGGGGTAGATGAGCGCCAGCGAAATCTATTGCCTCATCGGACTGGTTGGGCTCTGTGTTTTTCTACTAGTTGGTCGAAAGCGTTCTGATACTTTTTAACTCTATCAGAATCTTTCTTTTGGTTTAGGAATGGTTTCCTCTTCCCGACAACCATTATGTCATGCTCTCCTAGCATCTGCTTTAGCTCAATGAATGCTCTGAAGTAGTCACATTTAGTGTTGGTTAAGTTTGCTGTAAGTCGTGCATACTCTTCAGTTGGAAACTGATTCGAAATGCTCAATTCTTGCAACTGGGTCAGTCTTGAAACAGGTTCCAGAGATTGATCCAAAACTCTAATATTGGCTAGGCATAGATATAGTAGATTCTTAAGATCACCTAATGGTTCGAGTGTCTCCACTTTGAAGGTGTTCCAGACTCCTCCGCTGATATCTAATGTGATGAGGTCTGATAATCTCTGTATCGGAGTTAGGTCATGAACCCTTGTGAAGTCTTGAATCTGTAGAACCTTCAAGGATGTAAGCTCACCAATCGGTGCAATGCTCCCCGCTTTCGTATTCCATTCGATCGACAGTTCTTCGATGCCGGAAAGTCCTTGTAGGGCGTTTAGATTGGGAACTCTTAGATTGTATCCCTTGAAGCTGATCGGATTGACCAGAGAGACGACGAGATCAAACTGCTTCTGGTTTGCTCCGTTCAACCAAACTCTTTTGATATTTGGAAATTCCTTAATTCTCTCCAGTGCTTTCGCATCTCCGAAGATAGCTAAGTCTGTCGAGGACTCGTCAACATCAGTGAGATCCTTGGAATATTCAATGGGGCTTCGACTAAGGTAAGGGGGAATCATTTATTTTGCCCAACGTAGATGGGATGAGAAGGTTTGAGGTCGCGCCAGCGATCTGGGATCTTGTTCGTCTATGAAAACTAAACAATACAGAACGATAATCGGCGTC
>NZ_JARXHW010000164.1:0-1034 GCF_031127805.1 Thalassobacterium maritimum
GTTTTATGAGTTCACAGAGAGGGGATTTTGTCAATTGCAAAGATAACGACATGACCCCATTTGGCTTGTAGCTAAAATTGTAGGGGCTTCACTTGTGAAGACCGCGTCTGAGAAGTGGCTCGGCAGCTAGATTCTATGCGGCGTGCCACAAGTGGCAGCTACGTTTTACATGCATCGTCACTTGCTGATATTCTCGATGAAGCCGCTTAAGTGCGTGCCATTTTGACATGACCCCGTTCGGCTTTTCGACGGTTCGGCACAAGGACATAGGCAACCCCATTTTTTGTATTTGCTGGGCTTGGCGGCGGTTTCGTAACTATCGTTGTTTCTTTATCAGTGATAACAGCATTTGCTTTCGTCCCCAGATGATGACAGCTGCAAGAATAAGCAGGACTATTGGAGGCACAGGAGTTCCACCGATGATTAGCAGATGAGTCAGAACGGCTCCTGCCATCGTGCAAACCAGCAAAATCGCCCCGATTGGTATCACTCGGGGAATGAGCAACATAATAGCCGCGAGCACTTCAATGCTGCCAGTTAGATAGCGAAACCATTGTCCCACGCCGATTTGGTTGAATGTCTCTACCATGGGTGGTTGCCCAGAAAGTTTAGCAAAACCAGCCCCGAGAAAGGCGAGAGCGACGAATGCTTGTAAGATCCATAGGGTAATGTTTTTTGCTTTGGATTCGGATTTAACGATATGTGTCATTTTTTATTGGTCGAAGTGTAAGGTCAGCGGTTCCAGTTCGGATCACGTATTACTGATGGCGTATATTCTACCTCAGAATATACGATTCCGGTAGCGTTTCTTTAGCATTGCGGTGATGCGTTTTGCGCATCACGGTAGCATGTATGATTCCGCAGCTTCGCTCCTTTTTGGCAGTCCTCGAAGAAGGTAGTCTGCATCGCGCTGCGGACCGGCTAAATATTTCGCAGTCGGCACTCTCGCGTCAGATGCAGGCACTTGAGCATGAAGTCGGTGGCGCCCTTCTTAATCGGAGTTCAACGGGAGTTCAGGCAACTCCGGGCGGGCG
>NZ_JARXHW010000165.1:0-1022 GCF_031127805.1 Thalassobacterium maritimum
ACGGGGTCTAAAGAGCCCCGCTACTTTCTCTGACACGGGCAAACCGTAGCCGAGCGCTTCAGCCTCGGTTCCGATAGCCTGACGCAACCGCTACAGCGCAACGCAAACGGGGCCTATAAGCACCGCTACTTTCTCTGACACGGTAAAACCGTAGCCGAGTGCTTCCTACGATTGCACATCACGAAAAGCAGTGCGCACGATGTGCCAGCAAACTGAAAGTCTGAGGCTCAGGAATCGAGCGCACTGGCATCGCGTTGATGTGCCACTTCGAATCTACGTCAAAAGTAAATGATTGAGTGGCGGCATCGGCCGTAAAGGTGCCAATCACATATTGCCCAAGCCCCTCCTGCCGTATCGCGGTCAGTGTAGAGCATAGAAACACCCCCCCCGCACCCGCGATAGTCAGCGTGTTTCCCTCTTTGCCACTACGCGCATCTTGCGCCTAAATTTGAATTTGGTATTCTTGATTGATACTCAGCCCACCAAGAGTCAATGCCTCTGCGGTGCTCCCGGAATCGTCCCACAGGCAGACCCCAACAAATTTTGATAATTGGACGACAGGTCATTGAAGGGCGAAACGTCCTCAGCATAAGCCGCATCAGCATTCCTAGTGACATCATAGCTCAATGCCGCACGGTAAGTATCGGAATCCCTCATATTCGCATTATTACCTCCCCCGGCAAACGTCACGCCGTTGACGACAATTGAAGCAAAAACCCATCTTAAAGCTAGCAGCTACGACTAGCGAGCCATCGGTCGAAACATCGGAATCTCCGGTGATATTCGTGGCGCTCCCCCAAATGATCTCGGCAGCATGAAACCAGGAGGCAAGTAGGACGGGTGCTAGACTTAGAAATGAGAGTATTTCTGATTCATTAGACTGAGATTTTGTTAGGTTAGGTTAAAACGAATGTTCTCAATCAACTAATACCGATTCTCATAATTAATGCGCATGGAGTGACCTCAAGTAGCGTTTACTGAAGCGCGAATCCACCCATTACCAAATAGGCGTATGACACGGC
>NZ_JARXHW010000166.1:0-1010 GCF_031127805.1 Thalassobacterium maritimum
GATAACTGGATAGCGCGTAGGCCTTTAGCTCGCGGAAAGAGCAAATCTTAGCCCGCACAGGATTGAGATGAACATAGTCCACCAAACCCAACAGCTTCCACCCACAGCGCTCCACCACTTCAAATAGGCAGCGTTCGAACGCTTCACCCGTGTTCGCCTTCAAGAACAACTCCTTGCGGTAATTGCCACGGCTGATCACATGATAGATCGCCCCAGGGTATTCGATGCGTTGCTTGCGGGGCATGGCACCACAAGCAACGCATAAACATTAAGAATGCCAATGTTTAGATTCTACGTTTGACCCTTTTTTCTAACAGACGGAAGCAAAAGCGGCTAAGATAAAAGCTATACGCTCGGGATAAAGCGGACGGGATTCATTCGCGCGTTATAAATCCGGACGATTCTCAAGCGGTCTTTTTCCGGCTCATATTTGTAAATAATGTGCGTGCGGAAGCGCTTCTCGTAATAGCGCCTAAGACCCAACGGCTCGGACGCCCAAGCAAAGCCGCTCGGGGCTTTAGTGATATTATTAACGGACTTCCCCAGCTCCTTCAAAAATTCGACCGGCAACTCGGGATCTTGCTCGCGCCAAAATTCCGTTTCGCGCAGCTGATCGGCGATCGCGCGTTTGAGGAAGTAAACTTCCATTACAGACGACTGCGTAGCAGTTCCATAGCTTCCGCATACGGAACCTCTTCCTCCAGCCCATCTTCCAGATCCTGGAGGCGCTGAGCGGCGATTTTCACTTGCTCCTGGTGATAGCGTTCTTCCTCAAGCTGGCGCAAGTGGGCGATCACTTCGCCTTGATCCTGCTCGTCCATCGAGCCGATCTCTTGGATTATCTGGGCTGCATTCATGGTGTCTAACATGGCGGTATTTCTGGATTCTTCAAGCTTACTTTGAATGGAGAGGGGCTCAAACGTAGAATATAAACATTCTTCATTCATTTGATTCACGTATGAGATTGGTGACTCTGGAAGGGTGCCCCATGTTCAAGCGCTTGGCAATCC
>NZ_JARXHW010000167.1:0-1002 GCF_031127805.1 Thalassobacterium maritimum
CGCGAAGAGATCAAGAAGCGCGTGGACGAAGCCGCCGAGATCCTCGGGTTGACCAGTATGCTCGACCGCAAGCCCAAAGCACTCTCCGGCGGACAGCGCCAACGCGTGGCCGTAGGCCGCGCCATCGTGCGCAAGCCCGAAGTCTTCCTCTTTGATGAGCCCCTCTCCAATCTCGACGCCAAGATGCGGGTGCAAATGCGCACCGAGATCTCCCGCCTGCACGCGCGCCTGAACGCCACCATGATCTACGTCACCCACGACCAAGTTGAGGCCATGACCATGGGCGACCGCATCTGCGTGATGAAAGACGGCAACATCATGCAGGTCGACGAACCACTCAAACTCTACAACGACCCGCAAAACATGTTCGTCGCTGGCTTCATCGGCTCGCCCCCCATGAACTTCTTCCCAGGCAGCTGTGTTGATAAAGCCGGCAGTCAATACTTCGTTGAAGAGGCCGCCGACGGCGGAGCCGCCTTCACCCTCAAACTCGAAGGTCACATGATCGCTGCCGCCAAGAAGCAAGGTAGCAAGGCTGCCGTCTTCGGCGTGCGTCCTGAGGATATCGAAGTGTCCGCCGACAAGAGCGCAACCAGTATTGACGCGATCATCGATGTGGCCGAGCCAATGGGCGCCGAAACCTATCTCTATTTGAACACGCCAACTGGCCGTGCCTTCATCGCCAAAGTACAAGCCGAGCACGCATTTGCGATTGGACAGACCGTACACCTAAAGTTCAATCAAGAGCACACCGCGCTCTTCGACCAAGAGACGGAAAATGTCGTGAAAGGATAAACGTGGCACCGGCGTTCAAGCCGATGAAGTCAACTCTCGGAGCGTGGGCGTCCCGCCCGCGGAGTGTCTCCGCCAACGACAAGCGCAGGGCGGGACGCCCTGCCTCCGGTGGCGATTCCAGAGAAGTTTGATAGCAACCCACAAGCCCCTCATTCGAGTCACCTAGATGCACCGACGGTCAAGCCAATGAAGACGACTCTCGGAGCG
>NZ_JARXHW010000168.1:0-998 GCF_031127805.1 Thalassobacterium maritimum
CATTCAACGAGGTTTTTCAAAACGAATGCATGATATCACTTTTAGGGCTTGTGGCGTTTGCTTTATTAATAGATTTGTAAGGTGCTTATTAAGAGGATTTAATGGCTTATTGCTTGCGGTTTCGCTGAGGAATGCGTCCCGGCGATTCGTGCATTCAAATTCACTGTATTTTCACCTATTCGTGCTATCCTCAATCGGGAGTAATCTTAATGTTAATGAGATTTGACAGATTAAGTCGCGTTTGATAGCTGAGTTATTTGAGCGATTTTAAAATTTTGAATTTTGTAGGTCTTGCCGTTTTGAATGCATGATATCACTTTTTATGAAGTCATATGGAAGGCGTTTTATGGTTTTGTAAGTTTCTGTATATTATGTGATAGTGGAATTATTTGTGTGTTTTTTGGTATTTTGAGTTTCCGGCGAATCATGCATTTAATTACTTCTTTAGTTTGATTGTGGTGAACCTTTGACCACTAACTGTCTTTTTTATGAAAACCACACATTTTCCCCGTTGGGCTGAGGTGTTGGCCGCGTAAAAAGGCTTCGCCTCACCACGTAAAGAGCAGAGCTCACGTGGCAGGCGGCGGTTATTCTTTTAGAGGTGATCGGTTATGTTCTATGTTTACGTGCTGCAGTCTCAACTCGATTAGGGGCTTTACATCGCTTATACTGGCAATTTGCGTCGCCGTCTATTTGAGCATAATACTGGTGAAGCCAGAGCGACTTCTTTTCGAAGACCTTGGAAGCTCATTTATTATGAGGCGTATGTGCTGGAAGAGGTATTAGAGGTGGCCGATTCCGTGCGTGCAGACCTGGTGCGGAGACCTGCGATCCCCGGGAAATGACTCTGATTTCGTGCGTGTAGAGCAGGTGCGGAGACCTGCGATCCCCGGGAATGACTCTGATTCCGTGCGTGCAGAGCAGGTGCGGAGACCTGCGATCCCGGGGAATGACTCCGATTCCGTGCGTGCAGAGCAGGTGCGGAGACCTGCGATCCC
>NZ_JARXHW010000169.1:0-990 GCF_031127805.1 Thalassobacterium maritimum
GATGCAGGCTACGACAGCGACGACATCCGCAGTTGTGTCATGCAACAAGGTGCCACCGCCGTCATAGCCTACAGAAAAAACCGTGTTAAAGTCCCTGAGTTCGACAAGGATATTTACAAGGAACGACACAAAGTGGAGAACCTCTTCCAGAAAATTAAACGCTATCGGCGCGTCGCCATGCGATTCGAAAAGTTGCAGACGACCTTTGCCGCGATGGTCGCCATCGCTTCAATCCTCGTATGGATCAAATTTTAATTTAAAACACTACCTAGTCACATTGTCGATTCAGATCCTTTGCGTATTGAGACAGGGGAAAACGGTGAAGTGCTTAAGATGCGTGTCTTGAGAGTTAGCCGCGAGGTGAACGGATTTAGAATAAAAGAAGCTGAAGAGAAGGACACGCAGCGCCTTCTACATTTCGATTTCCTAGACACCGGGGATGGGTTCGCTATCGAAATAATACACTCGGGTTCTAGAAAAGATTTGTCTATTGAAGGAACCGTCATGGGCATGCCCGATGGGTTGAAGGATTGTGGTAGATTCAATCTTTTTTATGATCGAACAAATCGGAAGCTACCTTTCCCGTTTAGATATAAGAGGCTCCCATTTATCATAATGCTATTATTCGGTCTAGGGATGGCTGCCTTTGGCTTCCTAAAACCGCAACTTATAGATATTTTCCCAAGCCTTGCGGAGGCAAAGGAACCAGAAGATCCAAGAAAAATCCAATGGGTTTTAGTCATTGGTGGCCTGTTGTATGCTGCCATGCCCGCACTACTGTTTTGGCTGCGAAGAAAGCGATTCCCTTCGGACTTGGATGTGAGCGAAGATGAAAAAGAAGAGGGTGAACAAGACGGCGTAGTCAACGACGAGGCTGCGCCTTGCCGCGACTAGCCTCCACGTTGTGCGCCAAGCTAAGGGTGCGCCATCTTGCTGGGTGAAAGTCCCAGCCATATAAAGAATAACCCAACAGTATGTATCGAGTCTTGC